>CAZADN010000256.1:0-2792 GCA_964483895.1 uncultured Legionellaceae bacterium | reverse complement strand
ATGTCTTTACTGTTAAAGATTTGTAAAACAGTTTCCAAGTATTTTGTGCCTGAGTATTTTGCAATCATATAAAAACTGATTGGCAGATTTTTGGTAGGGTCTGTGTACATTTTAAGAATTTTATCCCTACCGTTAGCTGACGACTGGGTTAGAGATAAAAACTGCGCTTTTGTAGCTTCAATATCATCAATGTCAACCGAATATTTTGTTACCACTCCAGTCTCCTCCAATTTTTCAATGCAAGATTGAAAAAGTAAAGTGTCAATAGCTTGAATAGCATAAATTTCACTTGGCTCACCATTCAACAGAAACATCTCTCCTATTGTCCTATGCATCAATTCGGTGGTATATAGCTTATCTTCTGCATTAATATGGATAAATCCATTGAACGCACACCCATTATCATAACAAAATTCTTTTTCAGCGTGAATGCATATCCATTGTTTCTTACTTTCGTTTCCCACAAGCACAGCACAACCCTCTTTGATAAAGGTATACTCAAGAGGTTCTTCATTTTTTGTGATGGACGAACCTATGTAGCGGTTATAAATACTTTCTTCATATTTAGGAGATAAAAGCAAAGAAAATTTAAGATGATGAAACTGTTTGCTTGCTTGTCTGAGAATACCATAATTTTCAGAAACTAATATTTGTGTTTGTGCATTTGTTAGCATTGAGGCTTCACTCAAAACATTATCGTCAATACATCTATTTAATTTTGTCCGTAACCATAAAATATTTGTTAAAACCCTTTCATTTTTTGGATTAATTTGATAACTTTTTTCCAAACATTTTAACCCTTCAATTTGCTTACCAAGTGAAAATAAAACATTGGATAGTATTCCATAAACATTAGCACTGTCAAAGCCATCCTCAATTAACTTTTCAAGGATTGCCTCTGCTTCTTTCAGATTCTCTATTTTTGTGGTCAAACTTAAATAACGACTAAGTTCAAAAGCATAAATGTCAGAAGTTCTATGTAATTTTCGCAAAGTTTCAATAACAAAATCTTGTCTTCCAAATTCAAACAAAATTGACAAAGAAGACTTCATAATATCGTATGAAATAATATAGTCAAGATTTGCTTGTAAAGAGTTGCAGGTTTCTTCGTTATTTCTTAGTCTCGCTTGTAAATAGTAATATGCCGATTTAATATCTACAATATTATTAAATTTGTTCAATTCGTTTTTTGTGATGTCAATGCCGTTTACCTCACAAAAGGCTTCAATATACAGTATAAACAAATGATTTGATTTTTCTATCACAAATTTATATTTGTCAAATGCTTGTAATCTGTTTCCGCAAGCTAATACAGAAAAATAATGAATCGCAATAGAATAATCATCATATTTTGTACATGCTCTAAGGACATCATCAAGCTTAATTGATGCAATATTAGAAAGAATATTATGAAAAAGGATTGTTTTTTCCACCTCATTGTATGCAATTACATACGGCGAAAGTTTTTCCAGTATGGAATTATACTTTTCCTGATTTGATATAGATGCTAACCATAGATAAAAAGCATAAAACTCTCCTGAAATTTCGACAGCACATTGTTTAAAAAAATGTTCAACTTTCTCGCAATTAAAAAATTCGTCATTGATAGCTCTTTGAGGGACATCTTGCGTAATAGAATATCTTATTTGATTTGCTCTTTCAAAGTGCAGTTTTCTCGCCTTAAAATCATCAACAAAATTGTAATTAAGCTTAATAGACATATTGTAAATATTGCCAGCTTCAAGAAATTGACACTTGCACAAATAATCAGCAACCAAATGTAAGTACACTGGATTGTTTTTTAGATTTTCTTTCAGAGAATAGACTTTTATACCTGTACTTTCATCTAAATCAAGGTATACGTAATTTAAATTGAATATCTCGACCAGTTTTTCGTCTGACACCGCTTGAATAAATTCGCTTAATAACTCTCTTGAAAAATCATACATTAGGAAAAATGAAAAACAATCATTAATAAGTGCTTGCATAGGTCTAATCTTCAAAAATCGCTTGACTTTTTCTTCACACTTTGTAAAGCTCTGAAAATGATCAAGCTTAATTTCAATTAAAAGAACAATATCGGATAAGTCGGGGAGTGTTCGGATAATTTCAAGAGTTTCATTTACACGCCCTAAATCTCCCCAATTAAGTTGTTTGTTAATATTACTCAAGAGTGCTTGTTTGTCAATTGAGGTAGCACTTTTTTCAAGAAGCTGTTTTAAAATTGAATACGAATCTGTTGCTATTTTGTATTGTATATATAAATTCAAAATAGAATTTTTGCGAACAGCATCCTTTAAACAGTCAAAGAAAAAGACAAGTTGTTCATCGGATGCAAATGTTTTATCATAGTTTTCTTTATTTAATTCCGGTAATCCATCTTCGATATTTGCGTTTCTTAACCATTGGATAATTATTTGCAGATTTTCTTCACGTGCAAGTAGCGTATCATATATTTTTGTTTCTGAATATTTTTTTTCGTATTGTTTTTCAGCTGTATCAAAAACGGATAAAATTGAACTTTCAACATCTTCTTTTGATACAGAAGAAAAAATGCCGACAATTCCAGAAGATAGCAAGTTTATCAATAATGATTCAAGCATATAAATTATCTCCTTAGTATAAATTGTATTTAAAATTGAATTTATGCGTTATCGATACATCCCATTATCAACGTAATTAGAAACCTTCTCAAACATCTAATTACCAACTGACTTATTTATCAAGCACATCCTTACTTTTAGCATACACTAACATAACACTCGGAAATATTCAACCAAAACATACCAAAA
>CAZADN010000255.1:0-2802 GCA_964483895.1 uncultured Legionellaceae bacterium | reverse complement strand
TGATAAGGTATATATGCCGCGGACTTTTCCGCGGCAATGTTATATCCACAGCACATTAATTCTTTAACGTGAACGTCTGCGTTTGCGCCTGCTTTACCGAAGAAAAATCAAACAATTTTTGTTAGCATGGACACAATCCTCAATAAAAATATTTTTATTTTATTTTAAAACTTTTTTATTTTTTGCCGTTATATAGCCATATTGGGGAAAAAATAAAGGGTGAATTATGAAAACAAGTTCCCGAACAAATGGTCGTTTATATGTGGGCATTGTTATTTATTGTGCGTTAACGAGTTTAGTGCTTTTTACAACAAACTCAGATGCGAAAGACAATCCAACAAAAACAGAGCAGATTCAGGTTTATTACGGAGTTGCTTTGTGCAAAAATCCAGCATATGAATGTATAAAGGTTAAGCCAGGCCAAAATTGGCAAAATTTATTTCCAGATGAAGCGCAACGAGATTTGGTACAACGTGTTAATCGTACTTATAATTGGATAGGTAGTGGTAGAGTTTTGGCTGTGCCTAAAAATTTATCAAAAGCCACTTTGCTTGAATTAGCACCATTTCCGCAAAGTATTGCCGATCATGAAAAACAAATTATTGTAGATCAGGATAAATTGGCGTGGGCAGCTTATAATGAAGATGGAATGCTTGTAAATTGGGGACCAATTTCATCAGGTCGTACTAAATGCCCAGATAGCGCTGGTTCTTGTCTTACCTTAACTGGTATGTATCGTGTGTTTAGTAAAGAAGATGAAAAATGCAAATCAGATGTCTTCCCAATTGGTAAGGGTGGAGCAAAAATGCCTTATTGTATGTTTTTTCACAAAGGCTTTGCTTTACATGGGGCAAATGATATTCCAGGATATAGAGCAAGCCATGGTTGTGTACGTTTATTTGAACGTGACGCAAAATGGTTAAACCATGAATTTGTGGAAACTGGTAGTGCAAAAAATGATTTTTTAGGTACAAAAGTAGTAGTTCGTCCTGTGACAATAAAATAAATTAGGGATTATAATTATGAAAAAGATTGTACAATTAATTTTAACAACTATTACCATAGCTAACAGTTTAGCGATATTTGCCAGTGCTGAAAGTTATGAAAATAGCTTTCAAAGTAAAATTAAAAGTCCACTAGGTTGTAAGGATGTTGGGTATAAATATCGATTGAATACAGTTAGTTTTTTGCCAGAAATGGTAGGTGAAAGACAATCATTGTATTTTGTCTATAATAAGTTAAATAAACCAATAAATTTATATCAAATGCTTAAAAGTAGTAGTACTAGAAATACTTTTTTAAATAATACTATTAAGCCAACCTCTTGGACTGTACTTGCAACTAGTGAAAAAGAGCTAAACTATATATGCACAATAAGTGATAATAAAGAAAAGTTTGGCAAGGTTGTTGATTGTTCAAAAAGTTTAAAAATATGTGAGTATACTAGAGTTAAATTTGGTTTAAATAACCAGGGAAATTATTGGTTAGGTAATGGAACAGCACGTGGTAGCGCAGTAGGTAGTGTTGTACGCTATGGTATTATTCCAAGATAATAATAAAGGGGAACATGATGAAATCAATGATGCCATGGTTTTGTCTAGCAGCACTTACAAATGCGAATTTTGCATTTGCAGATAAAGGACTAGATGCATATCGTATAGGTAATTATTCTAAAGCAGCAGATTTATTAATAGATTCTACGAATAAAGATCCGATAGTTGATTTTTATTTGGGGAAAATGCGCCTTTATGGTTATGGTGAGTTAAAAAATAATAAACTTGCAATAGAATATTTACAAAAATCCGGTGAAAAAGGTTTGTTGTTAGCGCAAAATATTATGGCAAGATACGAGCTTTTAGAAGCTAAAAATTTGGAAAAAGCTTTGTATTGGTTTAAAAAAGCCGCAGTTGCAGAAGATAATGCTGCGTTAATGTATTGTGCGGCTGCCTATTATTATGGAGTTGGGACAAAAGTAAATCGTGATGTTGCACGTAAGTATTATATTGCTGCAGCTAAAAAAGGTGATAGCATCGCGCAATATACTGTTGCTAGAAACTTTTTAAACTCTAATAATGCGGGCAATAAAAAACTTGGCATGATTTGGTTAAATAAATCTTTACAACAACAAAACCCAGAAGCGGCGCTTATGATGGCAAAGCTTTATATGCATGGCTCTATAGTTCCAAAGGACTTAGCTAAAGCACGAGAACTAATTAAGCTTGCGATAAAAAGTAATTATTTACCAGCTTTTTATTCTATGGGCGAATTGTACTATATTGAAAACAATTTTAAAAAAGCACATAAATGGTATGCAAAGGCAGCAAAAGCAGAATATATCCCTGCGATTTTACAATTATCCAAACTCTATGCTGATAAAAAAAGCGAAATGTTTAATCAACACGAATCTTTTTTATGGATGCTAAAAGCAGCCGAGCTTGGTTCATCTAATGCGTGTCTTGCATTATCTGATATGTATAAAAATGGTGTTGGCGTAGATGTTGATGCAGCTCTTTCTACGAGTTGGAAGAAAAAAGCTAAGCTTATTGGGCAATCTCAAGATAAAGCGCAAGTAGATGCTGTTATGTGGTTAACTTTGCGCAAAGCTACGAAATTTGCAGAAACAAATTATAATTTAGGTGGTATTTTTACAGTTTGGCATAATATCAATAATTTGGCGGAAAATAATTATAATCAACCTCCGCAATTTAGAAATATTAGTAAAGATGAAATTTATAAGCCTAATTTTCAGTTAGTAGATCCTAATCAAATTTCGATAGCAGAATATTATAATATTTTAGTATC
>CAZADN010000254.1:0-2807 GCA_964483895.1 uncultured Legionellaceae bacterium | reverse complement strand
GCCATTCAATCCCTGCATAAATATCTTCTGAATTTTCACGAAAAATTACCATATTAGTTTTCCATGGCTCTTTAACAGGACTTGGCACACCTTGGAAATATCTAATTGGACGTAGACATGTATACAAATCTAAGTCCTGTCTGATTTGGACATTAATAGATCTTATGCCACCACCAACTGGTGTAGTCAATGGGCCTTTTATGGCAACGCTATATTGCTTAATTGCATCAAGAGTCTCTTTTGGTAACCATGCATCATCTCCATATACTCCCAAAGCCTTTTCACCTGCATAAATTTCCATCCAAGAAATTTTATTCTCATTATTAAAAGCTTTGGCAACAGCAGCATCAACTACTTTAAGCATTGCTTTAGTAACATCTGAACCAATACCATCTCCTTCTATAAAAGGAATAATTGGATTATTAGGAACTTGTAAACTACTGTCACTATTAACTACTATAGGTTTACCATTTGAAGGAACTTTAATCTTTTCAAAATTCATTTTATTATCCTTGTGATTATAACAATAATACTCCGCTCCCTCACGGTCGCGGCTCGGTTTCAAGATATATCCAGTTACTTACGAGCTCGATTGGGTAAGTATTTTGGAGCAAAAATTAATCCTAGCATTGGCCAAATTGCCACACTCAATAGCACTACACATATAGATTCATAAATATTAACTTTAATTGCAAAAAACGAATCAACTAATGTGATTAGCAATTGATAGAGCATACAATATATAAGAATAACTATCATCTGTTGTAATATGGAATAATATTTAAAATTAGTGGGTTTTTCGGTGGCCACCCAAGTTGTAATAATAAAAGCTAATGAGTGCTCACCAATTGAAGTAGCAGTTAACACATCTAACAAAATACCCAACATAAATACCCATGCTATGCGAAAATACATGGGAATACAGCATTGCATATACAATACTATCAACAATACAAAATTGGGACGACACTTAGCTATTACACTTGGTAGCGGGACAATAGTTAATGCCAAGGCAGCTAACAAGACCAAAAAAAGCCGCGAAACTTCTATATTATTAGCGGTATAATCATTATTATTTTCTATATAATTTAATGATTTCATTCAAACCCTGTTAAAACTTTCAAACGTTCTTCAATCTGCTTAGTTAATTCATTATGCTCTTCGGGTGGCCATATTAGCAATACTAAGCGACTACGATTTAGATTGGCAACAGGATATACAGATACTCGTATAAAATCATCATCTGTATTATCTATAACTTTAGTAACACGACCAACAGGATATCCCTCTGGATAATGTCTACCAAGCCCTGAAGTAACTAATAAATCGCCTTCAGCAATGGTCGCAGTTTTCGGTAAGTTGATTAAAGACAAGTTACTCATATCGTTATTACCAACTAAAATAGCATGTTCCCCTGTGCGCTCATCTCGAACCGGAACCGCACACTTATAATCAGAGATTAACAAAACCGTACTAGTCATAACTCCTACATCGATTATTTGTCCCATTACACCTTTTGAATCAAGAACAGCTTGCCCAACAACAACCTTGTCTCTGCTGCCTTTATTAACTACAACAATATGCCGATTATTTGATGTATCAACCGCCAAAATTTGTCCAACCATAGCTTGGTTGTCATTTGGAGCAGATGCTAATAATAAGCTTTTTAGTTCGGAGTTTTCAGACTGAATAGCCATAAGCTTTTGCAAATTTGCTTCAAGCATTGCTTGTTTATATTGCAAACGCATGTTTTCAACGATTAATGACTGTTTACTACCTAAAACAGAGCTAGCCCACCCAACAATTCGCACTGGATAATCTACAGCAAATTGTAAAGGTGTGGCTACAATTGAAAATATACTACGTATATATTTAGTAATATTACGATCATGATGCTCTGCTATTAACAAACTAAGCGCCAACAGCAAAGCAATAGCAAATTTAAATGAAGAAAGCTTTTTTTCAACAAAAAGACTGTTCTTCTTACTATTCAGTTGAGAGAAAATCACCGCCACGTAAATCCATAGTTTCTAATGCTTTACCGCCGCCCCTCGCAACACAAGTTAAGGGTTCTTCAGCAACCAATACTGGCAAGCCAGTTTCTTCCATCAATAAGGTATCCATATTTTTAAGAAGAGCGCCACCGCCAGTTAAAACCATACCGCGTTCTGCAATATCTGCAGCTAATTCTGGTGGTGCAAGCTCTAAAGCCGCGCGCACCGCACCAACTATTCCTGAAAGAGGCTCTTGTAAAGCTTCTAAAATTTCGGCGCTTGTTAGTTTAAAGCTTCTGGGAACACCTTCAGCTAAGTTACGTCCACGAACTTCGATTTCAAATAACTCACGATTTGGATAAGCAAAACCTATTTCATGCTTAATACGCTCAGCGGTTGTTTCACCTATTAAAGTTCCATAATTACGACGAACATAAGAAACAATAGCATCATCAAACTTATCACCACCAATTCGTACTGACTGATGATAAACAATGCCACTCAATGAGATAATAGCAACTTCCGTAGTACCACCACCAATATCAACAACCATAGAACCGCTAGCTTCTTCAACTGGCATTCCTGAACCAAGTGCTGCAGCCATTGGCTCTTCGATTAAGAATACTTCTCGCGCACCAGCACCCATAGCTGACTCACGAATTGCTCTTCTTTCAACTTGAGTAGAACCACAAGGAACACAAACTAAAACACGCGGACTAGGGCGTAAGAATTTATTCTCATGCACTTTATGAATAAAGTGCTGTAACATTTTTTCCGTAACAAAAAAGTCCGCAATAACCCCATCTTTCATTG
>CAZADN010000253.1:0-2814 GCA_964483895.1 uncultured Legionellaceae bacterium | reverse complement strand
ATCATTATCCTGTAAATAAAAACTAAAAAAAATTAAATTTTATACTTATCAATAATTCATACCTATCTAAATTCAGCTGTTTAATACAGGTTTTATATTCAGTAACTATATTGATTTATATATTTTTATATAACTTATCTACAGATTTTTTTAACGTAATAATAAAAATAAATCTTTTTTAAATAATTTTATTATTATTATTGATGGTGATTGTTAACTTTGCATTAACTAATAGATTAATTTAAAATCAACCATCAATTGTTAATAATTTTTAATATATGACTAATCAAAAAGACAGCACACACTTTGGTTTTCAAAATGTTGCTTGGGATGATAAACAAAAATTAGTTGGTGAAGTATTTCATTCTGTTGCTAATAAATATGATATTATGAATGACTTAATGTCTCTTGGTATTCATAGAGTTTGGAAAACATACGCAATAGAGTTAAGTAATATTTTACCAGGACAGATGGTTTTAGACTTAGCTGGTGGTAGTGGTGATTTATCTAAACTTATCTGCAAAAAAGTAGGTCGCGAAGGTCATGTGTATTTAGCTGATATTAATTCCAGTATGCTTAAAGTTGGTAGAGATAAACTTATAGATAATGGATATTTACAAAATGTAGAGTTTATTCAGGTTAATGCTGAAAATTTAACATTTAAAAATAATTTTTTTAATTGTATAACTATGGCTTTTGGTTTACGAAATGTGACTGATAAATTAAAAGCACTTAAATCTATGTATAAAGTTATAAAACCTGGTGGAAAAGTAATTATTCTTGAATTTTCAACACCAGTTTTACCAGGTTTAAAACCAGTATATGATTGGTATTCATTTAACTTATTACCAAAAATTGGTGAATTTGTAGCAAAAGATGGTGGTAGTTATAAATATTTAGCTGAATCAATTAGAATGCATCCTAATCAAGAAGATTTAAAAAATATGATAGAAGATGCGGGTTTTGAAGATTGTCATTATCACAATTTGAGTGGTGGTATTGTAGCTATTCATATAGCTTATAAGTATTGAGATAAAAATGATTAAAGAATATACATTATTAGCATTAGAAAAAGCTTTAAATCATGCTTTAGCTTTAGATGATTCAACAGCAGAAAAAATGCAAAAACTAGATAATAAGGTTTTAGAGATTATTATAAAACCACTAGATATATTCTTTTTTATGACTTTTGAGGATTCGAAATTAAAATTATTAAAAGATTATACGGATAAACCAGATTTAATTATTCATAGTAATCCAATTGGTTTAATCAGATTAAGTATTTTACCAGCTTCTAAATCACGCTCACTTTTTAATGATAAAATGAAAGTATCTGGAGATCTGGAACTTGGACAACATGTTAAACAATTATTTAGTGAATTAGATATTGATTGGGAAGGCCATTTGGCTCATTTTACTGGCGATGTAGTTGCTCATCAAATAGGTTCAATGTATCGAAGTGGTAAATCTTTTAAAGAAAAATTAAGTCAATCTTTAAAAAGAAACGTTGTTGAATATTTTCAAGAAGAAATTCGCGAAGTTCCATCACCCGAAGAAGCTCAGGATTTTTATAATGATATAGACGAGTTATCTTTAAGAACCGAGCGTTTATCAGCACATATTAATAAAATATTGGTAGAATATGAAGCCGATTAAACAGTTTTTTCGCTTATTACAAATAAATTATATTTTAGCTAAAAATGGCTTGGATAGAGTTTTGGTCTCGCTTGGTGTATTTAAAGTTTTTAGGTTTATTGTATATTTTAATCCATGGAATTGGTTTTATCGTAAACATTTGCCAAGAGGAGTCGCTTTACGCAAAACTTTAGAAGAACTTGGGCCTATATTTGTAAAATTTGGTCAGGCTCTTTCGACTAGACCGGATATTTTACCAAAAGATATAGCTTTAGAACTTGCAAAACTTCAAGATGATGTCCCACCTTTTAGTAGTGATATGGTTTTAGACATAATTACCAAATCTTATGGTATGGAAGTTGATAAAGTATTTGCGAATTTTACAATAGAACCTTTGGCTTCGGCATCAATTGCTCAAGTTCATGCTGCAACTTTAATAACTGGGGAAGATGTTGTAGTTAAAATTTTACGGCCAAAAATAAAAAAAATCATAAAAAAAGACATTAGTATTCTTAAAACCATTGCATATATGTTTGAAAAATACTCAAAGGATGCGCGAAGGCTTAAGCCACGGGAAATTGTTGAAGAGTTTGAAAAAAATATATTTGATGAGTTAGATTTACACCGAGAGGCCGCAAATGGATCGCAGTTAAAACGTAATTTTGCAAACTCATCGCTCCTTTATGTGCCTACAATTTATTGGGATTATATAACTGATAATATCTTAGTTATGGAGCGTATTTACGGTATTCCGGTTGCAGCACTTGATGAACTTAAAAAATATAATATAAATTTAAAGTGTTTGGCAGAGCGCGGTTTAGAGATATTTTTCACTCAGGTATTTAGAGATTGTTTTTTTCATGCTGATATGCACCCAGGCAATATCTTTGTTGCAAGAACTAATCCACAAAATCCACAATATATTTGCGTTGATTTTGGAATTATTGGAACTTTAAATGATAGTGATAAACGCTATCTTGCTGAAAATTTACTCGCATTTTTTAATCGTAATTATAAAAAAATTGCAATTTTGCATATTGAGTCTGGTTGGGTTTCGAAAAAAACGCGTGTAGATGAGTTTGAAAGTGCTATTCGCACAGTATGTGAACCTATTTTTGAAAAGCCATTAAAAGATATTTCATTTGCATTGGTTATTTTACGTTTATTTCAAGTGGCAAG
>CAZADN010000252.1:1115-2828 GCA_964483895.1 uncultured Legionellaceae bacterium | reverse complement strand
AGCCGCGACCGTGTGGGCGCGGAGCTTTTGACTCACGCGGAGCTTTTAAATCAAACGGAACAGTTTGGTTGTGCGAGAATGCTCCGCTCCCTCACGGTCGCGGCTCTGATTTTCTACTTTCTTGCAAAATAATCAAGTCCGTATACGATAACTTGCTCACTCAATGCAAAATGCTCTTTTCCTGGAATAATTATTATTAGTTCTTCTAATTGCAAATACTGTTTCCGCTCAATCATCCGAGTAAATCCGCAAGGTAAGTCCTGATTTACTCGGATCATAGGTTGATTATTAGTAAAATTCAAAGATTATAAATATAAATTTTTTAAATAATCTAATATGGCAAGCACTCGCACTTGCTTGTTTTGGTATTCATTTCGCAAATATTGAACTAACTGAATGCCTTCAAAACTATATTTTTCCGAAAATTTAGATAATGGTTTAGATATTATCGCATCACCGCGATTTACTTCTATGATATTCTCAACCAAATTATCTTGGCTTATCACAAAATCTACTTCTTCCCCATCCTTTGTTCTTAAGTAGTTTAAAGAAACTGCTTCACCTAATTGATCGTTACGCGCATAAATATTTTTAAGCAAACTAACCGCAACCAAATTTTCTAAAATAGCACCGTCATCGCCAGTAACCAAAGCCGTATCAAAAAAATAAATTTTAGGCTCTTTTAATAAGCTACGCGCTATATTTTTATGATATGGAGTAACTATAAAAATAACATACACAGCCGCAAGAATATCTATATACTTTTTAATAGTAGTCGGCGACACACCAACATCTTCGGCTAACGACTGATAAGAAACAGAAGAGCCAACACGATATCGCAATAGCTCAAACACGGTTTTAAATGCTTTGAGATTTTGAATATTATCTACTTCAAATACATCAGTACTTAAAACACTATTAATATATTGCGAGCGCCAACGTTTTGCATCAACATCACTCGCATCAAAATAAGGTTCGGGAAACCCGCCTCTTGTTAACAAACGTGATAAATCACAGTCTTGATTCACTTGATTTAATTCAGCCAATGATAAAGGCAATAAACGATGCCGAAAATACCGCCCAGCAAGCGAATCACCTATTCTTTCATAAATGTCTAACCGTGCACTGCCCGTGACTAATACATGCATCGATGCTGGTTTTGTATCGCATACACCTTTTAAATAATTTTTCCAATCAGGCATTTTATGCAATTCATCTAAAATTAAGAAATCCGTCTCTGGCAACCATTGCTGCTCATGAATTATATTCCTATCTTTTATTTGATCGTAATTTAAATATTGCGGATTACGGTAATATTGCATTAAACCTTTAGCCAAAGTGGTTTTCCCAGCCTGACGTGGCCCAACCAATAACACCATTTTCTTCTGCAAATCATTAAGAATGATTTGAGATTGAGCTCTTTGCATAATTTCCCCAAAGATTTATATTAACTATTCTATATTCAAATGGAGAATAGTCAAGACTAATTACCATTTCGCTGGAGAATAGTCACAACATTACTTCCTAAATAAAAGAATCCGAGCCGCGACCGTCAGGGAGCGGAGCAGTAAGAGTAGCCCGGATGAAATAAAATGGAATCCGAGATGTTCGAAGATCAATTCCCTGGATTACGGCTACGCCTTCATCCAGGCTACGCGCTTCCTAAATAAAAGAATCCGAGCCGCGACCGTCAGGGAGCGGAGCAGTAAGAGT
>CAZADN010000252.1:0-1015 GCA_964483895.1 uncultured Legionellaceae bacterium | reverse complement strand
AGCCCGGATGAAATAAAATGGAATCCGGGGTGTTCGGAGATCAATTCCCTGGATTACGGCTATGCCTTCATCCAGGCTACACGCTATACTTTATGATCTACGAAACATAGTTCCAGAATATGATGTTTCATTATTAACTTTACTACCTTTATTTTCTTTCTCTAATTGAACATCTTCTATTTTTCTACCAACTTGAGATTTATTAATTTCAGCAAATAACGAATGATAACTTGGATTTTCAATCTTAACCAAAGACTCTAATTTAGTACTATCAATATTTTTTAATTTTTCAAACTCAGTGAAAAAAAGCTTACGATCTACTATGGATAATTTCAAATAAATAGCTTGCCAATTGTCATATAAATCTTGACTTACAATTTCAGTCCAAGGATCCATACTGTACATAATGCCATTTTTAAATAAAAAGTCACAAAAAACATCTGCGGAAAGCTTGATTTGTTGGATACGCTCGTACAATCTTAAATAACTTTCAGAAAAATCTGTACCAGGCAAAAATCGTAAGTCTTTTAATATACTTTGTAAACTAATATTAGCTGGAATTGTAGATAGCATTGCTAAAAATTCCATTCTATATTCAGGCTTAATACGTTCAACCTTTTTTTTAAATGCAGTATATTCTTGTGCCGTGAAACCAGGTCTTTTACTTAAAACCCCCAAAAATCTAGCTAACTCATTAAAATCTAATTCTTGTGAACCAAATGTGTTTTTATCAGACCATAATGCTTCAAATGGCACATCCGCAGATTGTGCTAATAATGTAATTGTTGGAAAAATTCCTGATGGATTATATTTTAGCGCTTCAAAATGTTTTGTTATGTAAGTTAGAATCATTTGCCTATCAGGGGCTTTTAATAAAATTGCTAAGAATAAGTCTCTATCTTCTATATTCCAAGATTTAAATAAAGCAACTACTTCTTTGCTGGCAGAGGTTAAAATATCCTTCAGTTCATCATATCCTAACTCCTGAACCATACCCAAAATAAACTCAACATCT
>CAZADN010000251.1:0-2833 GCA_964483895.1 uncultured Legionellaceae bacterium | reverse complement strand
CTCCTCAGCCTGAGCGGATCGAGGTAAATTTTGAATAAAAAATCCTTAACTTAATGGCAGTATATTGTAGCCCGGATGAAGCGCAGCGTAATCCGGGGAGAATCTGGCACAATTTTTAGGTTAAATTTCAATGAATTTAGGAAACATTAAAGACGATGTTATTCGAGCTTTACAAGAAGATATAGGCTCTGGTGATGTAACTTCAGAGTTATTACCTGAGTCACTTATTGTCACAGCGCAAATATTATCTCGAGAACCTATGGTTGTTTGTGGCACTGAGTGGGTTGATGCAGTATTTAACGCGGTTCATCAGCAAATTAAAGTGGATTGGCTAGTTCAAGATGGTATGTTACTTGATAAACCAACCCAATTATGTTTGATTCACGGGCCAGTTAAATCTATTCTAACCGCAGAACGCACGGCGCTTAATTTTCTACAAACCTTATCCGGTACCGCAACACGCACGCATCTTTATGTGAAAAATTTGCATGGTAGTAAAACAAAGCTTTTAGATACCAGAAAAACCATTCCAGGACTTAGGCATGCTCAAAAATATGCCGTTAAATGTGGCGGTGGTGAAAATCATCGTTTTGGGTTGTATGATGCATATTTAATTAAAGAAAATCATATTAAAGCTTGTGGATCAATTTCTAACGCCGTGAGTTTTGCAAAAAATAAATATCCACATTTATTTCTAGAAGTTGAAGTTGAATCTTTGCAAGAATTAAAAGAAGCTTTATCTTTGAGCGTAGATAGAATTTTATTAGATAATTTTGATTTAGCTATGTTAAATCAAGCTTTGAAATTAAGAGGTGATTTATCGGTAAAGCTTGAATTCTCTGGTAATGTAAGTTTAGATAATATCTCGACAATTGCCGCGACAGGCGTTGATTATATTTCAGTTGGGGCGCTTACTAAATCCGTACAAGCGATAGATTTAAGTTTATTAATAATGGAATAAAAATTGAATAAAATACGTATAGTGTTAACTGGGGGTGGAACGGCAGGACATGTTACCCCAAATCTTGCTTTGGTTGATATTTTGACTGCTAATAATTGGGATATCGATTATATTGGCTCAATAAACGGCGTGGAAAAAGATATTATTGGGAGAAGTTCTATTCCGTATTATAAGATACGGTGTGGTAAATTAAGAAGATATTTTAGCTGGCAAAATTTTTTAGACCCATTCAATCTTTTAATAGGCATAATTCAAGCGCATAATCTTTTACGAAAACTTAAAGTAGATATCATTTTCTCTAAGGGTGGCTTTGTATCTCTGCCTGTTGTAATAGCGGGATATTTACGCAGAATTCCAGTTGTAATTCATGAGTCTGATATGACTCCTGGACTTGCAAATAAATTAAGTTTTCCGTTTGCGAGCAAAATTTGTTTAAATTTTGACGAGACAATAAAGTACTTTAAGAATCATAAGAAAATCGAAGTTACAGGGACACCTATACGCCAGTGGTTATATAATGGTTCAAAAGAACAAGGTTTGGCACGGTGTGGTTTTAACTCTGAAAAACCATGTTTATTAGTTATAGGTGGTAGCCAAGGATCTGTTGCTATTAATAAAGTAATTAGGGGTTCTTTGGAAAAATTAACTGAAACTTATCAAGTTATTCATATTTGTGGTAAAGGTAATTTATGTGAAAGCTTGCAAAAGCATGAAGGTTATTATCAAATCGAATATGCTAATGAAGAAATCGCGGATTTATTTGCAGCAAGTGATATTGTAGTTTCGCGTTCCGGGGCTAATTCCTTATGTGAATTATTAGCACTTAACAAGCCACATGTGTTGGTGCCTTTGTCTAGTAATTCTAGTAGGGGTGATCAGATACAAAATGCTAGATATTTTGTTAATAAAGGTATTAGTATAGTTATAAATGAAGCGGATTTGAATCAAGCTTCTTTATTAAAAGCACTTGAAAATTGTCATGATAACTCAAAAAATGCAATTGAAAAAATGACAAAATTGAGGGTATCCTCGGCAAGTGAGAGAGTGTTTAAAATCTTATCTAAATTAGTAAAACCCTGAGATCGTAACCGAGCCGCGACCGTCAGGGAGCGGAGATTTTAAACCAGGAAGCGAATAAACTTTACATTGCTTCGGGTGCGTTTAAACTGCTCCGCTCCCTGACGGTCGCGGCTCGGTGTGCGATTTATTCTATCGCGTAAGTTGCTTGGAGCGCATCCGCATTCTTTTTAACGAAATTTTCACCAATACCTTTTACATTTGCAAGGTCGGCTATATCTTTATACTTGCCGTGCTCGTTACGATAATTAACTATATTCTCAGCGCGTTTCTTTCCTATGCCTTTGAATGAATTCATTAACTCTGTGGCACTTGCGGTATTAAGATTGATTTTTTTATGGATTGTTTGTGATGGTGGTTGAGTTTTTACATCGGGACTATTTGCAGCTAGGCAAAAATTAGATAATAAAGATAAAGATAAAACAATAGCAAATAACTTTGCTTTCATGACAATTCTCCTTAATTGATTGGACTATTAATAAATTTAAAAATTAAGAAAATTCCCTTAATTTAAAAATCGTGAAGATTATTACATGCCTTATTTATTCTTGTCGAGAGATTTAAAAAAGTTTTTACAAATAATATCGTTTTTTGAGTAAAGTTCAGTTAAAATAGGTAATCTTGTGAGTAAGGAGTAATAAAGTCAATGTTTAGGAAATTAAGAGGTATGTTTTCCAATGATTTGTCTATCGATCTTGGAACAGCCAATACCCTTATTTATGTAAGAGATCGTGGCATTGTGTTGAATGAGCCTTCAGTGGTCGCGCAGCGTATGGAATCTGGTCAAAAGCGCGT
>CAZADN010000250.1:0-2839 GCA_964483895.1 uncultured Legionellaceae bacterium | reverse complement strand
CTTAATTTACTTTTTAGAAAATGTTTGTCCTAAATATGTTTTTGCACATATCTATCAAAATTTAATTTATGTTAGTCATGGTGAATATCAATTAATACAGAGTTATGCTAAAATTTATGATATTATTGACTCAACAAAACATTATGGTAGAGAAAAAACTGCGTTAATACTTTTGGATGAACCAGATATTTCTTTGCATCCTGAGTGGCAACGACAGTTTATTCTAGGTCTAATAACCCTATTAAATAGTATTGATGAAAATAATTTCAGATATCAGATTGTCATTGCTACCCATTCCCCATTTATGATATCCGATGTACCAAAAGAATTTATAACTTGTTTAAATGTGGAATATTCAGAAAAAAATAATATTTATACTAGAACATTTAGCAAGGCGCAATTTGGATTTTTGAGCAATTTTTACGACATTTTAAAAAATGATTTTTTTCTTTCATCAGCTGTAGGAAGTTTTGCAGAGAAAAAATTTAAAGAGCTGCTTGATGAGATAAGAAATTATAATTTGCTTTTAGATTTAGCACTTACCGAATATCATAGACTTTTAAAAATAATAAATGCAGTTAGTGAGCCTGTTTTAAAGAAAAAGTTGAATTACGAATTGGATATAAAAATTAGTAATAATCGTAAGTTGCAAATAAAAAAGCTTGAGTTTGAACTTGATTGTTTAAGAAGAGAGGAGGAATAGTTATTATCAAAATATCAAATGCTGCATTAAGCAAAATTATTGAAAAATATATAGAAGAGATAATCCCTAAAATATCAAAAAAATTGTTGGAAGAAAAGGCGAAAACTTACGATGGCTCTGGCTGTATTTTGCCATTGCGAGTTTTTTTTGTTGGAGATAATGTTAATGTGGCTTTGCTAACAGATATTTTAACAAAACCAATAAGCGAGCTGAAAGTAGAACATGAATGGATAAATAAATATATGGCAGATGTAGAACGTATATTAGCGTTAAATTCTTTAAAAGAATCAATCAAGAAAGCAACATACAAATTAAAAAACGCGGAGCGAATTTCTATAAGAAAACAAGAGCTTGCTAAACTCTATGACGTTAATTCTGAAAATTACTTTGCCTCTGATAAGGCCTTCAAAAGCGAAAAAAACTTCAACACTGAGATTGATAGAATCATAGATAAATTAAATGAACCCAGTAATTCTTTAAAGGCAACCTTTAATTATGATTTTATATCAAGTGGTCTTCGTAATGAAATACTAGTTCAATTGGGAGCGGATGTATGTCCCTATTGCAATAGACAGTATATTTCTAATTACACCTATAGCGGAAACAGAAAAACGACAGCAGATTTAGACCACTTCTATCCAAAAGATATTTATCCACTTTTTTCTTTGTGTCTACATAATTTTATTCCATCATGTAAAATATGCAATTCTCTTTTTAAGTTAGCAAAATCTGAGCCAATCATTTACCCATACGAAGAAGAATATGGAGATGATGCTTATTTTGTTGCAAATAGCGATGATGTTTCCACATTACTTGGATTTAAAACAAATGCAGAAGTCGTTGTTGCAATTAACCCAACTTTAAAAAATGAGGATACAAGGCGAAAAATCGAGAATCATAAAAAGCTTTTTAGAATAGAGGAACTATACAATTCGCATTCACAATTTATCGCAGAGATATTATTTAAGAAACAAATTTATACAGACAGTTTTTTTGAAATGGTTGAAAGAAAAATAGACATAAAACTAACACAATCTGATATTGAGTTGTTAGTATATGGTTGTAAATTAGATAAAGAATGTTTTACTGAAAGACCTTTTAGCAAAATAATATATGATTTGGTTAAAAGGTAAATGGGTTATCAGAACTATAATAGGGAAGCTTCCAATTATGTTTAATACCTTCACTCTACCAATTAAAAATCCAACATAATACTTGCTAAAAAGCTTGGTTGAAAATTCAGCCAAGCTTTTTTCATATTAAAAGGAGAAAAACTATGACATCATCATATTTTTATACCTACAACACTATTTTCGGGGTTGAAGTATCACCTAACGCAAAAATCGTTTATGCCTATCTCTGCAAATGTGCAGACAGAACAGGGCGTTGTTTTCCGTCACAAAAGCTCATTGCCCAAAATTGCAGTATTAGTATAACAACAGCTAAGAAGTGTTTATCAGAACTTGAAAATGCCGAACTCATCAAGTCAAGCGGACAAGTGCGTGCAGATGGCAGCAGATGTGCCAATGTTTATACCATTATCAAGGACGAGAACAAGAAAGGCTTTTTTGTCACATTCACAGAAGTATTTTCACAAAACCTCACATCGAAGGCAAAGGTTGTATATCTCTATTTCTGCCGTCTTGCCGGAGGTAAACTTGAAGCATATCCTTCACATAAAACTACCGCTACCGCTTGCGGATTGTCTTTATCGGGTGTTAGAAAGGCTATTGATGAGTTAGAGGAAAATGGGCTTATCAAACGTCAAGCTCAGTATAGAGAAAACAATGGGCAACGTGCTAACTTGTATACACTGCTTTTTGATACAAACAATACTACAGATCCGAAGCCAACCAAACCAAGAAATAATGATAATAGCGATACAGCTAACAAATCAAATACAAATAATGATGTTGAAATAAAAGCTTCAGGCGAAAAGGCTTGTGACTTTGCATCAAAGGAAACTAGTGAATCAATCCACACAGATATTGGATTTATTGACGAAAATCCAAACAAGGGAGAAGTATGCCCAAATGCTTATAAAAATATAAAGAGCAGCTCATCAAGTGATGAAAACAACAACATTAGCTTTCTTTTTCCAATAAGTAGCACCCCTCTTAGTTATTATAAAGCACC
>CAZADN010000249.1:0-2903 GCA_964483895.1 uncultured Legionellaceae bacterium | reverse complement strand
AGAAACACCATAAAAAATCGTCTAACCATGATGGTGGTTTTTTTCAAAAAAATGGTTCAGGTAACATTAAAGATAATAAAAAAATCATTCCAGATGTTCATCAAGTAGCAATAATGGTTACGGTAAACGGTAAACGGTAAACTGTGAGTGAGTAATTAACCCACTTATTCATGTATGTAGTAAGTAATGTATTAAATTAAAAGGGGTGATTTTGAAAACCATTATTATTACAGGTATTAGTAGAGGGATTGGTCAAGCATTGGCAATTCTTTTTCTCAGGAAAGGATGGCGGGTAATTGGAACATCAACAAAAGGATCTTCAAACATAGCGCATTCTAATTTAACTTGTTTTTCAGTGGATTTGTCATCACAGACAGATATTAATAATTTTGTGAGTCAGGTTAGAAATGTAGATGTCCTTGTAAATAATGCGGCTGTTCTATTAGAAAAATGGGACCAGCAACATATAGATTTTAATCAATTAAAAGAAACATTTGATGTAAATGTGTTTGTGACTATTTTTTTGACAGAGCTTCTAATTCCCAAGCTTAGTAATCAAGGGCAAATAATTAATATAAGTTCTGGTTGGGGTTCATTTAGTGGTAATGATTCACCATTTCAGCCTCATTATAAATTATCTAAAGCATGTATAAATATGTACACAAAAGTTCTATCAGAACGTAATCCTTGTATCAATGTTTCTAGCTTTGATCCAGGTTGGGTTAAAACTGATATGGGTACAATTGATGCGCCAAAAACTCCAGAAGAAGCTGCGCAGGAAATTTTTGATCTGATAGGCAATGAGGTCAAGCCTAATGGTTGTTTTTGGAGTGGTAATGAATTGCGTGAGTGGTAGGAGATAGATAATTAGTGTACGCTCCTTAAAATCTCGACAAATTTTGTAAATAAAAATTAAGATAGCGCTTGCTTTTATGTATACTTATTTTTCTCACCGTATTTATCAATGCAGTCATGCACAAAAGTATCTAATAGTGTAGAAGCGATACTTATAGACATTGAAGGCCTCCCAGGTAGGTTATCATAACTATACCAAGATGCCTCTTCTATTTCTGAACTGTCAATAACAATATCACCAGAATCATATTCGGCAGTAAATGCTATCATTAATGAATCCGGGAATGGCCATGACTGCGATCCAAAATAAGTAATATTTTTAACTTGTAGTCCCACTTCTTCCTTAACTTCACGATGTATAGCCTCCTCAAGACTTTCCCCGGCATCTACGAATCCAGCTATTAAACCATATACATCAGGTGGGAAATGCGGACTTCTAGCCATAATAAGTTTAGAATCCTTATAAATAAGCACAATAATAGAAGGTGATATTCTAGGGAAGAAGCTTGATTTACATATAGTACAAATCCGTTCAAATTGCTGCTCTACTTGGATTGTTGGCGAACTGCAATACCCACAAAATTGGTGGCTATTATCCCAGCGGATAATAGAATAAGCTTTGGTACAAATTGCATATTGGTCAGGTTGTATTAATGATAATGTTTGTTTTAAAGGCGTTTGGATAAATTTACAACAATCAAAGTTGGTGTTTAATTCCCCTACAAAGTACTCAATGTTATTGAAAACGCCTAAAGAAAAATATCTTAAAAAATGAGGTTTCATATCGAGAATATGAGTATCGGTAAGAAAGACTTCTTTGTCTATAGACAAAATAACCTTATCATTTTGAATTATCAAATTGAGCATTTATATTTAATCCTCATTTTACAGCTCTAATTAAGTAACAAACAGTCCAAATTGTTTGTTACTTAATGAAGCTGAAATTTCTTTATATAATATCTGATTCTAATGATTGCGAAAAGATGAAACCTAATTTCCCATGAAAAATTAAGGGAAGATTATCAATCGACAAGTATCCTGAACATACAAATATTATTAAACATTTGATATATGAAAAAATTGAGGCTTAGTTGGGTAATTACAGTCAAGATGATTATTGTGTATAACTTTATTTGATTGGCTTAAGCAACTTGTATTAAAATATTTCTTATTATTGTAATTTATTGAAATTAAAGAGTTTTTGTACTTATCCACAGCTTAATTACTTTGAGGATTATCCACAAATTCTGTGGATAATCTTGTGAATATGTATTGAAAATCGTTTGGAAAACATGTTGTTAAGCTTGAGAATTTAAATTAACCGTTATCTAAAATAATCTGTTTTATTTTGAAATTTAATTGGGATATTTTCACGGTAAACGCATCTTAATTTTGAACACTAAAACATCCTGCTCTGCCTACGTGCTGTGCTTTATGCATAGCATCCAGACGATCTTTAATTGAGATCCGAACTATATTCAGCGCATAAAGCGAGAATGGCATGCGATTTGACATAATAATATGCTTTTAGATTGGGCGGCCGTTGCATTCAATCAATAGAGTTCTTTCGAAACTAGAAAATTAATGGATTTTCTGTTAAAAAAGCTCTATAACATGGAGTTGAGTAGTTTATGATGTTTTATAGTTTTATTAATTAAAATACTCGCGCTCGCGCGTACATTCGTTCCAGCGTCCGTTGAATAATGTATTGACACAATTTGGTTTAATTTGGTAGCATCCAAAGCTTAGAAGCAACCCTTATAACCTGATTATTTATGAATTTTTCATTGAACTTAGGTCATTAAGTTTAGGAAAAAATTTGGTGTTTACGCAAAAAATGGATTTTTGTTTATTATTTTAGCAGGGCATGATCACGCAAATTTTCTTAAGATTATGGTCTTGATGATGGGACGTACTTCAAACTAAAGACAGTGGGTTTTATTGTCTTATACGTATCGTCCATTTTTTAACTTATCCCAAAAAGATGTTAGGGGAAGACATGTCTTTGTCACAGACAACAAAATCGTATACAAAAAATTTAAATTCAT
>CAZADN010000248.1:0-2923 GCA_964483895.1 uncultured Legionellaceae bacterium | reverse complement strand
TTAAATCCTAGTCATCCACCCTATGCCTGTTTATTCTTTTTTTATTGTTTTTAAAACAATTAAACACATTATATTTAACCCACTAAGACTATAATATCTTTTTTCATTGATTTAATACTTTGATGAGATTATGTAAAATAATTTTTTTTATTTTTCAAGAGACAGAAAATTTAAATCCCGCAAAGCGGGATCTTTAAGTTGGCCCTCCTTTAGAGGGTCAACTTTTAACATTTTCTACTTTTACATCTATTAAGATGCTCAGCAATAAAAGATAGCAAACACTAATAATCAAACTCAATCTACGAAATGTCAATATAAAATAGCTGCTTCTAACCCTAAATGGTGTCTTCGAGTGAAATGATAATTAATCATTCTAATAAGAGCTACAGCTAAGAAAATAGACCCTACTAATACATGAACTCCATGTAAACCTGTAGTCATAAAAAATGTAGTACCGTAAATAGAATCAGCGATAGAAAATGGAGCCTCAAAATACTCCATCCCTTGTAAACCTGTGAAAATAGCCCCTAATAAGATAGTTAAAAATAATCCTAAAATAGCATCTTCTCGTTTACCTGCAATTAAACCATGATGTGCTCAAGTTACAGTTGCACCACTTGATAATAAAATTGCAGTGTTTAATAATGGTACTTGATAAGGGTTTAAAACTTCAATACCCACTGGAGGTCAAACCGCTCCTAACTCAACAGATGGAGATAAACTGTTATGAAAATAAGCTCAAAAGAATGAAAAAAATAATAAAGCTTCAGATACAATAAATAAAATTACTCCTTGTTTTAATCCAGATTGTACTTCAAGTGTATGAAGTCCTTGAAATGTTGCTTCTCTAATTACATCTCTTCATCAAACAAACATTACTACTCCTAACATAAATAGACCTAATACTAATAATAATTCTGCTCCTACAAAACCATGTACTCATGCTGCTACACTAAATACTGTTACTAATGCAGATAAGGCACCAAATGCTGGTCATGGACTTGGTGTTACTATATGATATGGATGATATGATAATGACATTTTTTTTTATTTCTAATACCTTATAGCTTTCCTATCTCTTTTTATTATAAGATAGTATACCGATGAAAGACTTCATAAAAAAGATGAAAATCTGTTGCTCTAAGATAAATATATTAATCAACTTTCTATAATGAACCCTAAGTTACTCTCAAGGGAATGCTTGCTGTAGGCGAGCCTTTTTTTTATATGGGGTTACCCCCATAGGAGAATGCCCTTAGGGCACCTTTTATGTAATGCCTCGTTAGTATGCGTGCCGATTGATGGTCATTTAAAAAAAACGCCTATGAGGACTTATTTATAAAAAACTCGCTTATTAAGCGAAGTATATTATTTTTTTGATGTATTTTGAATAATTTTAAAAGTCCCCTTAAGAAGGGAATTCGGCCCGCATTTGCGGGACCGAGTGCCTTTTTAAATTTAAATACATAAAGTTAAACCTTGAATTTCTTTTTACTTATGGAAATTAAACTCCTTAATTAGCCTTACTTGGCGCTTGAAAAGGCCCAAATAATAAATGATTTTCAATTCAACCTGCAAATGGAGTTATAATTAAAAAATAACTAAAATAATAAATTGTACCTAATTGAGCTAATGTAACAAATGGCTCTTCTGCTGGCATAGCTCCTAATCACCCTAAGAAAATGAAATTAGCTACAAAAATTCAAAAGAATGTTTTCATTGTAGGTCGTAAAGAAGAAGCTCTTATACGAGATGTATTTACAATAGGTAAAATTAATAAAATTAAAATAGCGGACACTAAAGCAATAACCCCTACTAATTTATTAGGTATACCTCTTAATATCGCATAAAAAGGTAAAAAATATCATTCTGGTACTATATGGGCAGGTGTCACTAATGGGTCTGCTTCTATATAATTATCAGAATGACCTAAAACGTTAGGATTAAAGAATACAAAATATCCAAAGAAGATAAAAAATAAAATAAACCCTAATAAATCTTTAGCTGTAAAATAAGGGTGGAAACTAATTTTATCTGAATTAGAAGAAATTCCTAAAGGGTTATTTGATCCATCTACATGTAGTGCTAATAAATGTACTACTACTGCTGCTGCTATAATAAATGGTAAAATATAGTGGAAAGAGAAAAATCTATTTAGTGTAGCATTATCTACACTAAATCCCCCTCAAATTCATTGTACTAAATCTGATCCTATATATGGAATAGCTGACGCCATATTTGTAATTACTGTTGCTCCTCAGAATGACATTTGTCCTCAAGGTAACACATAACCGATAAATGCTGTTGCAAACATTAAGAAAAATATGATTACTCCTGCTACTCATAAGACTACTCTTGGTTTAGTATATGAACCGTAGTAAAGCCCTCTCGCTACATGAATATACACACAAATAAAGAACATTGATGCTCCATTTGCATGTAAATATCGTAATAATCAACCATAATTAACATCTCTCATTATATGTTCTACTGAAGAAAATGCTAAATTTACGTTAGCTGTATAGTGCATTGCTAAAAAGACACCAGTTAAAATCTGTACTACTAAACAAACTCCTAGTAAAGATCCAAAATTTCATAAATAACTAATATTCACAGGTGCTGGTAAGTCTATAAGCATACCATTAACCATGCTTAATAAAGAATTTTTTTTCATAAGTCTTGCCATTATATAAAATTGGTGTTAATTTCACGGATAAACTCTAATTGGGCCCGCTTCCAGCGGCCCCAATTTGGGCCCCTAAAGGGCGCGAATTATAGAATTTATGATAACTAAATAGGTATTATTAAAATGGTACTTTCTATTGGACCTGGCTCTGCCAGTTCCAATGGGGCTGCCAAAGGCAGGTCCATTACCCTATTTAATTTATCCTCGGAAGGACTTGAACCTTCATGTCCAGGGGAC
>CAZADN010000247.1:0-2940 GCA_964483895.1 uncultured Legionellaceae bacterium | reverse complement strand
TAACTGCACCTAAAAGATTAATATAATTTTTTTTTGGTACTTCAATGTCAAATATCCATTTGTGGCGTCTTAGCTCGAATTGCTCCTGAGAAGCTTTGTCAATATGTGGCGATCTTAGTAAAGAATAATAACGCTTTTTAACTGGAAGTCTAACAGGACCTTTTAGAGTTGTTTGAAGGTTATATACTCCATCAAGTCTTTGAATTTCTTTTTCTAATAAAAAACTGCTTATTCGTAATACCTTTGAATTATAAGCTTTTAATCGAATACGAAAGCTTATGTTTCCTTTTTCTGTCATATGTCTCCTTAAGGGTAAAGGTAAGTGTCTTAATTTATTCTAAAATTTTAGACACAACACCAGCTCCAATTGTTCGACCACCTTCACGGATTGCAAATCGCATACCAGCTTCAATAGCAATTGGAGAAATTAATTCAGCTGTCATTTTAATACGATCTCCAGGAATTACCATCTCAGCTTCTGCACCATCATCTGCAGTAAAACCTGTAATGTTACCTGTAACATCAGTTGTTCTAACGTAGAATTGTGGACGATATCCTGGTAAGAACGGTGTATGTCTGCCGCCTTCTTCTTTCTTAAGAATATATACCTCCGCTTCAAATTTTTTGTGCGGTTTAATTGTACCAGGTTTAGCTAAAACCATACCACGTTGAATATCGTTCTTCTGCATACCACGAAGTAATATACCAATGTTGTCTCCCGCAAAACCTTCATCAAGAGTTTTTTGGAACATTTCTAGTCCTGTTACTGTTGTAGTTTTAGTTTCGTTAATACCAACGATTTCAATACTCTCACCAACTTTAACTTTTCCACGCTCAATTCTACCTGTTGCTACAGTTCCTCTACCTGTGATTGAGAATACATCTTCCACAGCCATAAGGAAAGTTTTATCAACATCTCTTTCTGGAGTAGGAATATAGTTATCTACTTCATCCATTAATTGGAAAATTTTATCTACCCATTCATTTTCACCACGTTGTGTAACACTATTACTAGTTACAGCTTCTAAAGCTAATAAAGCAGATCCCGAGATAAATGGAATTGAATCACCTGGAAAATCGTAGTTTGATAATAATTCGCGTACTTCTAACTCTACTAATTCAAGTAATTCTTGGTCATCAACTTGATCAGCTTTATTTAAAAATACTACGATATGAGGAACACCTACTTGTTTAGCTAAAAGAATATGTTCTCGAGTTTGTGGCATTGGACCATCTGCAGCTGAAACTACTAAAATAGCACCATCCATTTGTGCAGCACCTGTAATCATGTTCTTTACATAGTCAGCATGGCCAGGACAGTCTACGTGCGCATAGTGGCGGTTTTCTGTCTCATATTCTACGTGTGCTGTGTTAATTGTAATACCACGAGCTTTTTCTTCTGGAGCAGCATCAATCTCATCATATTTTTTTGCTTTTGCTTTCCCTGTTAAAGAAAGTACACTAGTAATTGCAGCTGTTAATGTTGTTTTACCATGATCAACATGTCCAATTGTACCAATATTAACATGAGGTTTTGTACGTTCAAATTTTTCGCGAGCCATTTTTATTAATCCTTTATTTTTTATTTAATATTTAATTGTAATATAGTAAATATTATATCAATTGAAAATGATCAATTAGTTATTTTTTTGATTTGAAAAAACTAAAAGCTTTATTTGCTTCAGCCATTCTATGAACTTCTTCTCTTCTTCGAATTGAATTTCCAATTCCTTTTGAGGCATCCATTAATTCACGAGCTAACTTAAAGGACATATTTTTTCCAGATCTCTCTCTAGAATACTTTAATAGCCATTTTAATGCTAGATTTGTAGCTCGTAGCCTTTTAACTTCAATAGGAACTTGATATGTTGCACCACCAATACGTTTGGGTTTTAATTCAACTATTGGACTTACATTCTGAACTGCTTTTTCTAATGTGATTAAACCTTCAAGATCCGTTTTTTGTTTTACATAATCTAACGCTTTGTAAACTATACGTTCTGCAAGTTGTTTCTTACCACTTTTTAGTACTCGTAAGCTTAATAAGCTTACTAAGTAACTTTTATAAACTGGATCTGGACCCGGTAATCGTTTTTTAACTCTTTTTCGACGTGACATTTTAATTTTTTATAAAAATTATTTTTTCGCTTTGGCTTTTCGTGCACCGTATTTAGAACGCCCTTGCATTCTTTTGGTAACTCCAACCGTATCTAAAGCTCCTCGAATAACACGATATCTAACTCCCGGTAAATCTTTTACACGACCACCGCGAATTAATACTACAGAGTGTTCTTGTAAGTTATGTCCTTCACCCGGAATATGTGCTGTTACTTCAAAACCTGAAGTTAATCTAATTCTAGCAACTTTTCTCATTGCTGAGTTTGGTTTTTTTGGTGTAACAATATATACACGAGTACATACTCCTCTTCTTTGCGGACAAGCTTTTAATGCTCCAGCTTTACTTTTTCTTTTTAGAACACGTCTTTCATTACGAATTAATTGCTGCACAGTAGGCATAATTTAATTGTTCTCCTCTTCAGATTCCATATTATATTTTTTTAAGAATCTTTCAACACGACCTTCAGTATCGATAATTTTTTGTGAGCCTGTATAAAATGGATGATTTCCTGACCAGATATCTACGTGAAGTTCTGGTTTTGTTGAAGCTATTGTCATAATCAATTGACCATCACAATAAACTTTTGTTTCTGAAAACCATTTTGGATGTATATTTTTTTTTACCATACTATCTAACGTTTCGAATATTGTGAGGCTTTACGAGCTTTTTTAAGACCATATTTTTTACGTTCTTTAATTCTCGTATCTCTAGTTAGTAATCCTAAGTTTCTAAGTTTACTACGTTTTACTGAATCTAACTTTGAAACTGCATTAGCTACTGCTAATTGTATTGCTTGAGTCTGACCTTGTAGACCACCGCCT
>CAZADN010000246.1:0-2956 GCA_964483895.1 uncultured Legionellaceae bacterium | reverse complement strand
AGAATCGAACTGGGGACACAAGGATTTTCAGTCCTTTGCTCTACCGACTGAGCTATCTGGCCGGAGGTGGTATTAAACTATTAGATGAGCTCGGAGTCAAGGTTTTTTTACTCTGTATCAGTAAAAAAATATTTTTTCATTTCATCTAACAAAAATTCGCGCGATTTTGGATCAATTAGACTTAAACGATACTCGTTAATTAGTATAGTCTGTTGAGCAAGCCACATTCCCCATGCTTTTTTAGAAACGTTAGCATATATACGTTCACCTAATTCTCCTGGAAAAGGAGGGGAGTCTAATTGCTCTTCTTGTGTATTTAGTTTAATGCAGTGAATTGTGTTTTTCATTTATGTAGTTACTTTGAAAAATGGTAATGGTATATTAAATGTTTGTTGTAGGCAATGCGTTATGAAAATTTTGAGTCTGAGCCGCGACCGTGAGGAAGCGGAAATTTATTAAACTGCAAGTTTTCCGCTTCCTCACGGTCGTGGCTCGGATGTTATTTATAGCCGCGGTTTAGTGATAAGTTATTGCGCTGAGCTTTCTGTTTCAACTTGCGCTGTATTTGTTACTTCTTCTTGTACAGGTTCTTTTATCAAAGCCTGTTGTAAAGTTACGAATTTGTAACCATGGCTTTTATACATTTTAATAATATCATCCAAACAATGGCTATTTAGTAAGTTTGCATGGATTAATAAAATTTGTTTAGAGCCATTTTTTCTTCGTTCAGCTTTTTGAGTTTGTTGCCAAATATAGGCAAGATATTGGCTTTTAATTTTATTTAAATATTGTGCTCTAACTCGCCAATTTATATTTAGAAAGCGTGCGTTAAATTTATAATCTTTACTATCGATTGTTACTGGTGCTATTACATATTGGTTTGTAATCAAATAGTCTTGAACAGCTTGTTTTTTCTCGCCTTTACCTTCAGCCAAACCAGGATAACGGAAATACTTAGGTTGAGTCATAATAGGTTGTAAAATTTTATCCGCTTTATCAATGTTTTCTAAATATTTTTCTACAGAAACATGGTCTAAATTAGCATGTGAATAAGTATGATTACCGATTTCATAACCGGCGTTTCGAAACTCTTCTAAAAGTTCCCATTGACCTTTGGCAATTGAATTTGCTATTACAAAGCCTGTGGCTGGAATATGATTATTATTTAGCGCTTCAAGAATTGATAAAAAGCGCATGCGCGTTCTTCGCAAGTTTCCTGGATCATTGCCATTTGTGCCTACAAAAGGTAAATCATCAATTGTTAATGCTATTTCTTTTTCGGAATCTGCCAAGGTTGGTTTTACTATCAAAAAAGATAGCAATATACAACAAGGTAGTATTTTTTTCATTATTGTTCCTAATTATTGTTATTTGTGTATATTAATATAGCATCAGATTTATAATTTTGCGTAATTGTTAAAAAAATAAAGTGATCTTTTGATAAATCTTTGCTTTTCTAGATGCGCAGATAGTTGTAGACTAACTATCTTACTTTCTCTTGCTTTTTGAATAATTTTTTATGTCTCATGATACTGTTTTGCAACAAATACAAAACTTGCGTGAAAAAATTCGGCGCTATGATTATCATTATTATTGTTTAGATGAGTCGTTAGTTCCGGATATAGAGTACGATAGATGTTTTCGAGAACTTAAATCTTTAGAAGTAGAGCACCCGCAGTTTTTTTCTAAAGATTCGCCTACGCAGCGGGTTGGGGCTTTAGTTGTTAGTCAATTAGAAGAAGTGCAACATTTAACTCCAATGTTGTCTTTAAGTAATGTTTTTACTGATGATGAATTGCTTAACTTTTTAACGCGCATTTCCGAAAAAACCGCTTATAATGTTCAAGATCTTGTGTTTACTTGTGAACCAAAAATTGATGGTTTAGCAGTTAATTTAACTTATGAAAAAGGTATATTAGTAAATGCTGCAACAAGAGGTGATGGTTTGGTTGGTGAAAATATTACGAATAATATTAAGACTATTCAATCAGTACCGCTAGTACTTTTAACTAAAAATCCACCTGATGTTATGGAAGTTCGAGGCGAGGTTTATATGCCAATAGCTGGTTTTAATCAGTGGAATGCAAATGCACGCTTAAAAAATGAAAAAACTTTTGCTAATCCTAGAAATGCCGCGGCTGGTAGTCTACGTCAGCTTGATTCAGGAATTACAGCTAAAAGACCTCTTAGTATGTTTTGTTATGGTATTGGTATGTGTGAAGGCCTCAAACTACCAGATAGTCATATGCAGCAGCTTAATTTATTGAACGAACTTGGTTTTAGAATTTCACCTTATAATCGCCAAGCTTCTGGACTTGAAGGTTGTCTTAAATATTATGCATATATGCAAGAATCCAGGAGTTCTTTACCATTTGAAATTGATGGAGTTGTTTATAAGGTTGACAATATTAGCTTGCAAAAACAATTGGGATTTATTTCGCGAGCTCCACGCTTTGCTGTTGCGCATAAATTTCCTGCTAGTGAAGAAATGACTGAAATTTTGGCGGTTGATTTTCAAGTTGGAAGGACAGGGGCACTTACGCCAGTTGCTCGTTTGAAGCCTGTTTCTGTAGCAGGTGTGACTGTAAGTAATGCGACTTTGCATAACATGGATGAAATAGAGAAAAAAGACATTCGAATTGGTGATGTTGTGATTGTTAGACGCGCCGGAGATGTTATTCCTGAGGTTGTCGCGAGCGTTTTAGAAAAACGAGCTGATGATACTAAAATTATTGAATTACCAGTAATATGTCCTGTTTGCGGTTCTGAGGTTGTACGTGAAGAAGGAAAGTCTGTTGCACGGTGTATTGGTGGTTTATTTTGTAGCGCACAAATTAAAAGGGCAATTTGGCATTTTGCCTCACGTAAAGCTATGCAAATTGATGGTTTGGGAGAGGCGTTAATTGAGCAATTTGTTGATTATAAGATAGTAAAAGATGTTGCTGATTTATATAAC
>CAZADN010000245.1:0-2958 GCA_964483895.1 uncultured Legionellaceae bacterium | reverse complement strand
CTGTCAATGTAATTATTCCTGCGGTTGTTGCGGCAAAAATTTCCAATAATACCATAATAATCCCCGCAGAAAATGCAGCCGAAGCTTCCTTAATTGGTTATACAGAAGTTTTTAGCGCTGAAAATCTAAGTCAAGTTTGTAGTTATCTTCGAGACTCTATAGAACTTAATTCTTTACCAACCATAACTTTTACTCAAGATAAATCTAATCAATTAGATTGGTCTGATATAAAAGGTCAAGGAAATGCTAAATATGCTATGAAAATAGCAGCTTGTGGTGGACATAGCATTTTATTAAATGGCCCACCAGGTAGTGGTAAAACTATGCTTGCCAAACGCTTTAATACCCTTCTCCCAGATCTTTCAACAAGCGCAGCGCTAGAATGCATGGCGATAAAAGCTATAGCTGGAATCAAACTATCTATCGAAGACTGGAAACTCCCTCCATTACGCGCACCACATCATACGGCATCACCAATTGCCTTGGTTGGTGGTAGTAATCCACCTAAACCAGGGGAAATATCTCTTGCGCATAATGGAGTATTATTTCTAGATGAACTACCGGAATTTAATCGTTACGTACTTGAAACTCTGCGCGAGCCGCTTGAAGCTGGCGCTATTTGTATCTCAAGAGCCGGAGCAAAAACGGAGTTTCCAGCTAAATTTCAATTACTAGCAGCAATGAATCCTTGCCCGTGCGGACATTTCGGCAATCCAGAAGCACAATGTATATGTAGCCAAGATAAAATAACCAGATATTTAGGCAAATTATCCGCGCCATTACTAGATAGAATAGATATGGTTTTAACTCTATTACCATTAAATCACAGTGAATTATTCAGTCAAAAGCAAAGTTCTGAAACCAGTAAAACCATCAAAGAGAAAGTAATAAATATGCATAATCTACAAATAGCCCGTCAAGGAGTATTAAATGCGCAATTAAATGGTGAAAAATGTATGCAAATATGTAAACTCGATGAGGATGAAACTAATTATTTGTACGGCGCATTAAAAAAACTTAATCTATCAGCGCGATCAGCGATAAAGTTGTTAAAAGTTTCTAGAACTATAGCTGATATGCATGCACGAGATAAAATTGGGGTGATGGATATACAGCAGGCTTTGTCTTTTAAGCAACATATAAAAAACAGGTAATCTGGTATATTTTTTTGATTTAACGTCTTTTTTTGGGTACAATAATGGCTATAATTGAAACAATGGGTTGGAATCTTGTCTTCTATTCTTTTAGATTTATATCTATCTCTATATGATTTATCATCTGACCCTAATGATGATAACTATAAAAATTTAATGTCAAAACAAGCAATAAATTTAAGTCCGGCGGAAATTTCAGGACAAGTTGCACTTTTAGATATTAGAAAAGAATTAAAAAATTCGCCTAAAGAACACAACAACAAGACTTTCAATTGGCAAGGATACAAATATTTTTTAGAAAAACTTAAAACTACTTCACCTGCGGAAATATATCTTAATAATCTAGTTAAAGATTTATTGTATACATCTAATCATCTAGAAGCATATAAAAAATTACTTGATTATTGGCATAGCTATGAGCGTGACGTTAGTAAAATCAATAAATTTATTCAAGACAACAATGAGTGGCTTGAAAAACAACAAGATTCTCCAGAAAATAGCAGAATTAGAATAGAAAAATATTTGCAAGAGTTCGACGAGTATTTACAAAATACCTCTGAACCATATGGAATAATTCCTATTATATTTCGTGCCTGGAGTGATTACCCAGAGCGCTTAGTTGCTTATTTGCTTTGGTTATTAAGGCAAGGGATATCTAGTGAGGATATAGTAAATAGCAAACTCTTTCATTATTTTTTCATTCAAAATTATCCCAATCCAAGAAATAGAAATGGTCTTTTATATAAATTTATAGATTGTATGCGCGAACAAAATGAGTTAACAGAAATCCTAAACATAATCTCAAAAAAAAGCGCCAATTTTACCCTGGAAGATAAAAGCAAAAACGATAGTATTGATACAACTAGTGCATCTGCTCACAGTAGCTTTCCAAGTCTTGCGTTAACTGGAGAATATCTTGATAAAAACGAATCAAGAGCACCTGAAAAATTAGAGACGACCACCCCCAAATTAATATTATCACAACCTCATGATTCCGCTGCTTATTTTCAATTATTTGGTTTAGCATATCTTGAAGAGTTAACCGTACTTGATAATCCTAATAATCTTCCCGTTATAAAAGAAGAATTAAAAAAATTAAATCAACACGACATAGTAAAATTTTTACTTGAGATTGATTTTACAAGTCTCAAAAAAATCAAAATTTCCGATGTAGCAGAAGCCTTAGGTGAAGATACGATTTTAAAGATGCTTAATGAAAAAAATTGGTTTGTTTGTCAACTAATGACCCAAAACCTATGGGCTTCTTATTTTGAAAACAAATCCACTTCTGATAAAGAAAACTTGATAAAAAATATAAAAAATTCTGATGATTTAAATTCTTATCAGCTGCTAATAGCTTTATACGAACTAGACTCCACAACTCAAGAAATGCAAGATGAAATTTATCAAACTGTATTTGATGCAGCATTAAAAGTCGATTCAGCCCCAAAATTAGATGGTTTTTTACGTGATTATCGCTTTACTCATGTTAGCTTTTTAGAAAATAAATTAATTTCGTTTGGTGAATCATTAAATACATTGGCAGCTACATTGCCTGTATCTGGCCTGACAGAAGATTTTGTAAACTCAATGAAAGATGCTTGGGGTTATCAACTAAGCGCTTATAATAGATTTAATCGACTACTTCCTAAAGAATATATTAAAGATTTATATTCAAATATCAATTTTAAATTCCCTAATACTAAATACGATCTTTATACCCATATAATTAAACTTGCAAGTGATGCTCAAAAAGAAAATTTTAATTTATCTGATGCCTTAAAATTTCTTGAACCTAATGAGC
>CAZADN010000244.1:0-2969 GCA_964483895.1 uncultured Legionellaceae bacterium | reverse complement strand
GCGTTGATTTATCGAAGGTTTTAGGTGATTCTTATCCAGAATTCGCGTTTAAAGGATAATAGCATGAATCATGTATCAAATAAAACGGAAGTGCATACTGGATGCATATTAATTTATGCAGATATGCATATTGATTTGATTGTTATTTGATCATTTGTTGGTGAGTATAATAGTCTTTTTGTTCAATGTTAGCCCTGTTGAAATTGTTTTAGCGGAATATCTCCAAATATCAAAATTAGCATATATAAATCAATATGTTACAAATTAGCATTCCAATGCGAAAGGTGTGCTTGCTTCTCGCTTGTAGCCTATTTTGGTGCGTTATATTTGCTGTGTTATGGCTTGATTGTCGATTTTTTGAAATTCATAGAGCGCGGTTAATTGCGCGTTTGTGATTGAATAATTTTCTATTCTTTCTATAATGGATGTACGTATATAGTGCGTATTTTACATTACCCGTGGAGTTTGCGTCTTGCCCCTTACAGTTGAACAGAAAAGCTTTATTAGTCTCATGGACAGTAAGGCAAAACAAATTATGCAGCATGGTGATACAGAAGAGTTGCTAATATCATTATGTGGGAAAATAGAAAAAATCAAAGAAATAATGGATGCGTCTTCAGAAATTGAACTGAACGAGTATTGTGAAAAATATGATGGTTTTTATCACTACATAAAGTTATTGGAGCAATTAGCTAAGGGTTGTGCTGAAGGGGCTTTTAAAGACATATTAAATTAATGATTTGCAATAAATTCATGTATATTACACATGACAATCGACTTGTATTAAATATAATTTTTTATTGGCCTGAATATCATTCAAATTAAAGTGACATTACCATTATAAAAAAATATTTCTATTTCAGTAAAATCTATTCTCTCCTGATGTAACTATCGATACAATAGTATCATTTTCTTCATTCAGGATATTTTTTATGGCAATTATTAACGGCACACGCTCTACTAAAAAAGAAAAAATCAAACTCGAAATAAATGCTGAAATTTTAGAAAAGATAACTCAATATTGTGCTTGGGCTGATATTGATGATGTTAGTTATTTTTTTGAAGAAGCAGCTTGCTTTGTCTTCTCAAAGGATAAAGACTTTAAAAGTCACCAAAAGACAATAAAACGCACCAATAAAACCTCCATTGAGTCGTAATTGTATTGGGAATACATGGCACTTAATAATAAAAAAATCAAAGAGAAACGCGCATGACAGGCACTAAGATTCATAACCCAAATGATGCGTTATTTAAAGCTTCGTTATCGCACCCTGAAGTTGCAGACGAGTTTTTAAAGTTATATTTGCCAGGGTCTATTAAAAAAGATATCGATTTTAAAACGGTGGAGCTTTGCCAAACAACCTTTATTGATAAGCAACTTCACCACGCTCACTCTGACGTTTTATTTAAGGCTATGATTGCAGGAAAAGAGTCCTACCTCTACATCCTTTCTGAACACCAATCTACTGTTGATAAACTCATGCCGTATCGTTTGTTTCAATACATGATGTGTATTTGGAATTTTCATATTAAACAGTCTGGTAAGAAAAATTCACTGCCTTTGCCCTTGATTTTTCCACTGGTTTTTTATACAGGACATGCTCCATACAATGGATTTAGAAACCTATGGGAATTGTTTGGCGATAACGAAGAGGCCATGCAAAAAATATTACAATCTCCGTTACATTTGATTGATGTAAACACGTTATCTGAAGAAGAATTAACTGAAAACGTTTGGGCCGGAACGCTTGGATTTATTCTACGTAAGCAGTTTAAAAAGAATTTACCTGGTGAATTGATTAAAATTGCTGCTAATCTTAATACTATAGGGCTCGAAAAACAGGGCGCTTATCTGGTAGAATTGGTTCATTATATATTTGATATTGAAGATGACCGCGTCAGTGTACATGATTTGATAAGTATCATGCATGACAAGTTATCACCTGATGTGGAGGATAAGATCATGAGTCTAGCTGAAAAATTGAGACTGGAAGGTGAGCTTAATAAAAGTCTTGAGATTGCACAAAATATGCTTGCCGAAGGATCTAACCCAGTTTTTGTCGCTAAAGTAACAAGGTTACCACTAAATAAAATTAAAGAATTGCAAAAAAAATAAAGCGGCTACCATAACAAAGGAAAATAGGCATGGCAGATAAGACGCGAGGTATCGTTAAATGGTTTAACGAAGGGAAGGGATTTGGTTTTATTGAAAGTAATGGCAAAGACTACTTTGTACATTACAGTGCCATTTTATCGAGTGGATTTAAAACCCTACCTGAAGGAGCTGCCGTACTATTTAAAGCAAGTCAAGGACAGAAAGGTCCTCAAGCTGAGGAAGTTGAGCTAGCTTGATTTAGTGAGATTTTTCTACTTTATACTTTTAAAATCGGTATCTGATTAATACAATTTGAAATCGATCTTACTGCTCTAAATTGTATACATTGTCAGCCATTGATAAATTCGCCATTACACCCTGAAGTCATCAAGAAGCTGGAAACCAAATATCAGATATCGAGATATCTCCTATTTAATAAAATGTTAACTCTACGTGAACATAGAATATGCGAGTATTTTTTAAATGTTGAATAATGATCTAACGGTCGGTGCTGAAAATATTTCAAAACAATTAAGTCACCACTTGCATAAAAAACGGTTATGGCTCAAAAACTTCCATAAGCGGCAAGCGGATTTATTTTTATACGAGAGATGCTCAATGACAACAAAACAAAATAATTTCTATAGTGACGATGACCAGCAGTTTGATGATGTTAAATATGTTTTTTTCTGCGACTCTCTTGAAGAACAATATGAGCAGGCAAAAAAGAATGGTCTATTTGATGTATTAAAAGTAGGCTCTTTATGGGTTTCAGGGTCTTATGCAACCAACAACTGAACTAATGCTCCCAGTAAAGCCTTTCCTCTTTTTCTTACATTAGAGTTCTTTCCAAACCCTACTTATCCAATTCATA
>CAZADN010000243.1:0-2975 GCA_964483895.1 uncultured Legionellaceae bacterium | reverse complement strand
ATGAAACTGGCAGCATTTTTCGTAAAGAGATGGTATCTTGGAGCGAGCAATAGTATCATGTTAACTTTATCTTTGATAGGAAATATTTAATATGAATAAGAAAGTACGTGTAACAGTAACTGGTGCCGCAGGGCAGATTGGCTATGCTTTAATATTTCGCATTGCTTCTGGGCAAATGTTTGGTAGTAATGTAGATGTTGAATTAAATTTACTTGAGCTTCCACAGTCTTTGCCTTCTTTAGAAGGTGTTGCAATGGAGCTTGATGATTGCGCTTTCCCGCTTCTTAAACGCGTTTATTGTACAGATGATATTAATGCAGCAATGGATGGTACTAATTGGGCATTATTAGTTGGTTCAGTGCCGCGTAAGCAAGGTATGGAAAGGTCTGATTTATTAAAAATCAATGGCGGAATATTTATTAATCAAGGTAAGGCGATTAATGACCGTGCGAGCGATGATGTTAGAGTATTTGTTGTTGGTAACCCATGTAATACCAACTGCTTAATTGCCAAACATCATGCTAAAGATGTTCCAGATGATCGTTTTTATGCAATGACTATGTTAGATGAGTTACGTAGCCGTACACAGCTTGCTAAAAAAGCAGGTGTTGATATTTCTGCTGTGTCTGAAATGACTATTTGGGGCAACCATTCAGCAACTCAATATCCAGATTTTTATAATGCTAAAATTAATGGCAAATCTGCATATGATGTTATTAATGATGATGCTTGGTTTAAAGATACTTTTGTAAGCACAATCCAACAAAGAGGTGCCGCAGTTATTAAAGCCAGAGGAGCTTCTTCAGCTGCTTCCGCTGCAAATGGGATAATTCAAGGCGTTAATAGCTTAGTTACGGATACTAAAAAAGGTGAGTCATATTCTGTGAGCACAAGCTCTAATGGTGAATATGGTGTTGATAAAGGCCTTATGTTCTCATTCCCAACTCGTACGGAAAATGGTGTGGTTAAAGTTGTTACTGGATTAAATCTTAATGAATATAGCCAGGAAAAATTTAATATAACGTTAAATGAGCTTAAGGGTGAGCGTGATGCAGTTAAAGAATTAGGATTGCTTGATTAACAATCTAATATAGCCCGGATTGCGCTGCGCTTCATCCGGGCTACATTTAAGTATAAATATGAAAAAAATTTTCTTGGTTGTACTTATCTTTATAAATTTTGCATGTATTGCACAAAATACTATTAATAATTATCAGTCTATTTTTTTACCAATTTTTGGTCAAGATAACAAATTAGCAATTGCTATTAGGGTATTTGAGTTAAATAATACTCCGAGTTTTTTAGTAGTTGACCCTGAGTCGTTACAAACATCGATTATTCCAGTGAAAGAAATGCAACCGAGTTTAAATAATCATCCTAATATGATTTTTAATGATGTTAGTAATACTCGTTATTATAAATTATTAAAAGCAACAACTAACGCACCATATTTAATGGAAAATCATGGTATTAAACATGCGAAAAAAGATATAAAAGCCAATGTGTTAACTATTGATTTATGTCCCACTAATAAGCATTTTGAACGTAATTTTTTTAAAAAATTAGTCGAAATTGCAAAATTAAAGCATCAGCCAACACCAATTACTATAGCTATTTCTGGGCGATGGATATTAACTCACTCACAAGAGTTGCAATGGTTGCTTAATCAAGATTTAGAGAAAAATTTACAAATCACTTGGGCAAATCATACTTTTAGTCACGTATATTATAAAGATTTAGACTATTCTAAAAACTTTTTACTTTCCCAATGGGTTAATTTGCCTTTAGAAGTGTTATTAACGGAGCAATATTTAATAGCAAACGGTGCAACTCCGTCGGTATTTTTTAGATTTCCTGGGTTAATTGCTGATAAAAAACTTATTAAAAAAATTAGAAAATTTGGATTAATACCTCTAGGTGCAGATGCCTGGCTTGCGAAAGATGAAAAGATCCTCCCTGGAAGTGTAATTTTAGTGCATGGTAATCATAATGAGCATGAAGGGATAGTATTGCTTATGCAAATTATAGATAAATTGACACTTATAGATCTAAGACGAGCGATTTACAATTAGCGGATAATCCTGGTCTACTCGTAGAGTAGTTGGGTTTTGCGTAAGTCCTGTAAGGTTTAACTCAAATATGGAGACTTGATTTTGTGCTTAAATAGGTCAATTAAATTAGTCTGTTGGATTGTATTCTTTGAGAGCATAGGTTTTTTAATGGGTTCGCTTACACAGGCTAATATTTACCATGGCATTAATTAATTAAGGAGTTAATCATGAATATATTAATTGCAGGTGCCTCTGGATTTATTGGAAGTGTTTTAGCTAATTATCTCTTACAAAAACATAAAATTACGGTAGTGGGGCGTAAATTAGAAAAACTAGGTTCGGTTTTTTCTAATGATATTAGTCAATTCACCTGGGACGATTTAAAGTTTCATGATGCTAAACAATATGATGTTATCATCAATTTATCTGGATCTAGTATTGGTGCTAAGCGCTGGAGCTCAATGGTAAAACATGAGCTTATTGAATCACGGACTAAAACTAATCAACAACTCATTGACTGGCTTATTCACTTCCAGGCTAAACCTCGATATTTTTGTGCTAATGCCGTAGGAATTTATGGAGGGCAAGAGTTTAGTGAAGAGTCTTTTGATGAAGATAGTCCTCTTCCTCATACATCTAATGATTTTCTACAACATATAGGGCTCGTATGGGAGCAGTCTCTTCAGCCTGCCGTTGATGGCGGTATCCCTGTGACGACATTAAGGTTTGGTGTCGTGTTAAAAAAGGGCGAAGGTATGCTTAAAAAATTAGAGCTCCCTTTTCGTTTAGGATTAGGAAGTGTTTTGGGTAGTGGTAATCAATTTTTATCATGGATTTATTATAAAGATTTGATTAAGGCTATTGATTTTCTTATTGAACATAAAAATATAATTAGATAATCGTTTTGTTTTGAAATTATAAATA
>CAZADN010000242.1:0-3064 GCA_964483895.1 uncultured Legionellaceae bacterium | reverse complement strand
TCTATTCATAAAGTTGGCGCAATGCTGAATTTATAGATAGATTCCCACCTAAGCGGGAATGACTTAATTTTCGTAGAATGCAGGTATATACCGTATTTAAGAGTTGCTTTAGGAACCATTTTCATGATTAATTCTGTTTTAGTTGTTTGTATAGGAAATATATGTAGAAGTCCCATAGCTGAAGCTTTGCTTCAGAAAAAATTTAATACTAAAGGGCAAAAAACACAAGTTTCATCAGCTGGACTTGGAGCATTAGTTAATTATCCAGCTGATGAAACTTCGCAAGAGTTAATGTTGAAAAAGGGGATTGATATATCAACGCACAGAGCGAGACAACTAACTCCTGAACTTGTATTTGCATCAGATTTTATTATTACCATGACAACAGATCAAACCAAAGAACTAGAAAGATTATATCCTGGTGCTAAAGGCCGGGTATATCGCTTAGGGCACTGGGGTGAGTTTGATGTTGTTGATCCATACAAAAGACCCAAAGCAATTTTCGAGCAAGCATGTGCGTTAATCGAGCAAGGGGTTGATGAGTGGTATGATAAATTAGTTGGTTAATATTATATAGTATCTAGAGAAAGTTTATATTAAATATGATATTATTTATAATATAGTTTTTAATATAGGATATTTGTATGACAGCGCTTTCTATTGTTGTTCCAGATGATTTAGCACGAGATAGTTTGCTGATTGCTAAAAGGCTACATATTTCACGTTCACAGTTTATTCGCTTGGCTATAGAAAATGAAATTAAAGCTTATAAGCTGGCAAAAGAGCAGCAAGATATGCTTGTTGGATTTAAAGCAGTAAAAGATAATCTTGATTATTTAGAAGATATTGAAAAACTTGAGCAATTGGATGTTATTCTAAAAAATGAAGGAGAGTCGTGGTGGAAGGATTGACACAAGGAGGCGTTTATTTAGCGAGACTAGATCCATCTAAACATGCTGAAATAGGAAAAATAAGACCAGTTGTGATATTAATGGGGCAGTTTATCTTAGATGTACAACCAGCTAGTGTGTTTATTTGTCCTTTGAGTAGTAGATCTTATCCTGAGTGCGCTCAATTACATGTTGCACTTCCTCCACGAGATAGTTTACAAAAAGAGAGTTTTGCTTTGATAGAGCACTGCCGTTCTATTTCTGTAAGGCGTCTTGTTGAGAAGCGTATTGCACAGCTCACTGCACAAGAACTTGGTTTGATTTATATCCGTTTACGACAAATGTGTAATATGGATCATTCTGACTTTTTAATTTGAGGTTTTATTTCAATAAAATGAGAACAATTTTTAAGGGTACTAACTCTATGAGCTATAATAAAAATCGTTAAATCTTTATCAAGATTATCTAATGTATGCATAACTTCAAGTTCAGTTGTATCATCAAGGGCACTGGTTGCTTCATCCAGGCATAATACTTTCGCGTTTTTGTATAATGCGCGAGCTATTCCTATCCGTTGCTTTTGTCCACCACTAAGACGAATTCCACGTTCGCCAACACAAGTATCGTAGCCATTTGTTGACTCCAATATAAAATCATGAGCATTTGCTTTAATTGCGGAATTTATTACATTTTGCATATTAATTTCTTCCTTTGGTATGCCAAATGCTATGTTTTCTGCGATACTAGCATTAGTTAAGAATATAGTTTGTGGCACATGCGCGATTAATTTTTGCCATGCGCGACTATTTTGACTATTTATTGGAAGACCGTCAATTATTAATTGTCCAGATGTTGGCTCAATAAGCCCCATAATTATATCTAATAAAGTACTTTTACCGCTGCCAGTTTTACCGGTGATGCCAACCCTGGCGCCTTTAGGAATCGTAATATCAATGTCTTGTAAAATATTTTTAGAGTTTTGATTATATTGAAAACAAACTTTATGTAAACGAATTTGCGATTCGAAAATAATTGGGCTTAATTTGTCTTGCTCAAATGTATAAGGCTGGTCTAAAAGCTCAATTACATCAGTCAGCGCTGCTTTATTGCCAATTATTTCTGACCAATAGCCATACATTTGTTGAATTAGTGGTAATAAACGCTGTGCACTTAAGGCGAAAAAGCCAAGAATTGGCAAGGTTTCAATAATATTACTGTTTTTAGAGTTGGTAACAAGGATAAATAATGAGATTAAAACCATGGCAAAAGTTTCAATTATATATCTTGGTGACTGTGTAATAAACATATTTTCCGCGCGAGATTTTTGCAACTCATTGGCGGCATCGGCATATGATTTTGTATAAATTTCTTGTGAGCCATCGATTATAATATCTCGGATAGCCCCAAGTCCCTCTTGTAAGCTTTGCATTACATCATTATGTTTTTTAGCGATGATACTGCCATTTTCCGCAAGATTTTTTTTAGTAAATTTAGCGATAGTTAAATATGCGAGAGTTATAATTGTTGCTGATAGTAATGTTATCTTAGTGTTAACTATAAGCATCGCGATTACTATCGCAATAAATAAAGTAGTTGTAGTAGTAAATGTAACAATAGAAACAATAACCGTAGTTGTTGCAATAGATTTTTGCGCAATAGCACTAATAATATCACTGCTATTGCGAGCTATATGCACTTTATAAGGCTGATAAAGAGTTTTTTTATACATATCAACACTTAAATCAGTACCAGTAGCATTAGCAATTTTTAGACTCATTTTGATAAGAATTAAACGAATCAATCCTGATAATATTGCGCATATCGCAAAAAACACAGTTAAAGGCAAAACTAATTCAGAAGCATCATGAATATTGAAGTTTTGTAAATAGCGTGAACTAAGCACTTTGTCTGGCACAGTGATGATAGCTATAAAAGGTACAATAGCAATTAGAAAGATTATCTCACTAATAGATGATATCCCCGTTAGTCCAGCAATAATATATAATTGCTTACGACGCTTAGGGCTAAAATGTAACCAAAGTTGTTTCAAAAGATTAGAGTTTTTCACAGTTTTACCCTTAATTTTACAGAGAATCCGAGCCGCGGGGGGGGGGGGGGGGGGGGGGGGTGTGGGGGGGGGGGGGGGGGAGGGGGGTGAATGAAAGGCTGGGGGT
>CAZADN010000241.1:0-3088 GCA_964483895.1 uncultured Legionellaceae bacterium | reverse complement strand
TTGCCGATCTTGTGTCAGATACGCTTTTATATATTAATAAGTTTAGAGCAGAGCATGGTTTAGCAAAGCTTGTTGTTGATTCAAGAATTTGTAATGTTGCAAAACATCATAGCGAAGATATGGCGCGCCATGTTTTACCATTTGGTCATGATGGGTTTGGCAAGCGCATGCAAGAGTTGCATAAGTTAATTCCAAATTCTGGCGGTGGCGCTGAGAATGTTGCTTATAATTATAAAACTGCAGAAATAGTCGCAAATGGTTGGATTCATAGTTCAGGGCATAGACAAAATATACTTGGTAATTATAATTTAACTTGTATCGCGATAGCGCGTGATACAAACGGCAAGCCTTATTATACACAAATGTTTTTACATAGTTGAGTATCTAACTATAATGTTTAAAGGCTTCATTATCAAAAATAAATTTTAACGCAAAGCTCGGAGTTTTTCGTAAGTCCTGTGATCAAAAAGTGGTAGGTTGGGCTGCAAAGCCCAACAATAGACTTCTTTGTAAAATCACTTAACAAAGAGACACCGATTTTCCATTTTCAACAATATCTTTTTCCGTACGCAAATTCATATCTGCAAATAAAAGTAGCGATTTATTAATACCAACCCAACCAAGTATGGGCGCAACTATAGTATTTAGACTTTTTGACAAATACTTTGATGCCAACATAATTCCAGCAATACTCCCAAAACCAAATAATGCATTTATCGCCATGCGCCAATGAATCTCTGCATAAGATTCTTTAATAGTATTGCGATTGCGCGCTTCTATGTGAAACTTACCGTTATGAAAAACTTTATGTGGTATTAACGCAAAAGCTGGGAAAAAGCTTGGCCAATGCACATAATAGTATATTTGGTTTAACTGAAATGGAGCGGATAGATACTTTGGCGCTGGGATTTTGGCATATTTATCTAAAAATCGTTGTGTAGCCACAGCACAGTTTTGACCAAAAATAAAAGCATTACTTTCCGTTTCCTTATGGTATTTTTTCCAATCATTTATAATTTCAACTGGGCATGTTTCTATAGTAAAGTTATAACTTTCTTCAGCTCTATTAATTAATTTTTTAAATCGACCAGCTGGGCGTGGTTTTTCTCCAAGTATTTCGTCATCGGTTTCCCACGAATCTCTCGGAGGTTTCCAGCGATTCATTGAATAAAATAATGTGTTTTCTCCATCTTGGCGCTCAAGTAAAACCTCTATGTGATGCCCGTGAGTAAATAAAATATGTGCTTTTATTATTGTTGTCATTGTGAAAGCTTGTAAGGCACTAAAATTATAACATATAGTATATTTATATTTAGTATAAAGTAAATGCGTTCTCGATAATTGGGTGTGACGAGGTGTTTTTGTGCCACAGATATTTATAATTGACATTTAGTTAATATAAGGCTATTTTTAGTTTACTATTTATTAAATTAAATCTATTACATGAATCATCAATTAATAAAACAAATCATTCAAGAGCAAGAATTAATTAGATTGCCATCTGATCATATCGTTCGAGATTTATGGCATAAATTTGAACCATTGCAAACTAATAATCAGATTATTATTATTAAGGGAATGCGACGCTCTGGAAAGTCGACATTCATGCAATATGCTCGCTCCATGCAAAAATCCATGCACTTTTATTTTAATTTTGATGATGATCGGTTAGTTGATTTTACTATACATGATTTTCAATTATTGCTTGAAACACATATTGAATTGTATGGTCCAGCAAAAATTGTTTTTTTTGATGAGGTTCAAAACATTGTAGGATGGGAAAAATTTATACGGAGATTGCATGATCAGCAATATAAAATATACATAACTGGATCTAATGCGCAATTATTTAGTCAAGAATTAGGCACTCATTTAACAGGACGTTATATAGCATTGGAAATGTATCCTTATTCTTTTAAAGAATATTTATCAACTTGTAAATACACATTAGATTCCAAACGCATATTTACAACTGAAGATAAAGCCTATCTAAAAAGTCTATTTAATAAATATTTATTAATTGGAGGAATTCCTGATTACGTTAATTTTGAACAAAAAGAGTATTTAAATGATTTATATGATGGCATATTGTACCGCGATGTTATTGTTCGTTACAAAATTGGTAAAGAGCATGCATTAAAAACATTAGTTTATTATTTAGCCAGCCATATCGGTAAAGATGTTAGCTTTAATAAATTAAAAACATTGTTAAAATTATCTAATGCTGCCACAGTAGCCGATTATTGTTATTATTTAGAAATGAGCTATTTGTGTTTTTTTATTAGTCGCTATAGCCATTCTTTAAAAGTCCAAGCACATTATGGAAAAAAACAATACTTTATTGATCATGTATTGGCACGTCGCATAGGATTTCGTATTTCAAATGATGATGGACGTTTTTTAGAAAATATTGTGTTTATTGAGTTAAAGCGTCGCGGTTATGATGTCTATTTTCATAGAAATGATAAAGAGTGTGATTTTATTATTAAGAGTGACAATATTATTGTCCAAGCAATACAAGTAACTACGCAGATGGATCAAGTAGAAACAGAGAAACGCGAATTTGAAGGATTACTCGAAGCCATGTCAGTATATGGTTTAAAAACAGGTCTTATTTTAACTGAAAATACAGAAGGAATACGCGAAAACATAACTATTATGCCTATTTGGAAATGGCTAATAACTTGAATTTAAATTTAATATAGCTCATAATTTGATTAATGTTCATTAATCAAATTAGCTATTATGCATGGCGGGAAACGAATAGGCGCTGGGCGTCCAAGTGGTAAAAATAAGTATGGCGAAGCTACTAAGCCTGTACGTATTCCGGTGTCAAAAGTTGATTCTGTTATGTCTTTTTTAGATTGCGAAGACAAAATATACGAGCTTCCTTTGTATGCCAATAAAATTAGCGCAGGTTTTCCATCGCCAGCTGATGATTATTTAGAAATGAAGTTAGATTTAAATACGCATTTAATAAAACATCCATCCTCCACATTTTTTGTAAAAGTTTCTGGTGATTCTATGTTAAATGCCGGTCTTCAATCAGGGGATATGTTGATTGTAGATCGAGGCGTTGAACCAACAG
>CAZADN010000240.1:0-3095 GCA_964483895.1 uncultured Legionellaceae bacterium | reverse complement strand
ATCTTACCAATTTATGATGAATTATATCTATGGGAACAAGAAAATTTAATAAAGCATATTTTAGTTCGACACGAACAAGGAGCAGCTCATGCTGCGGATGCTTATTCAAGAGCTACTGGGAAAGTAGGTATTTGTTTTGCAACTTCTGGTCCAGGTGCTACTAATCTTGTAACAGGTATTGCCACTGCAGATATGGATTCTATTCCTATGCTAGTTATAACAGGTCAAGTAGGACGTGCATTTATAGGTACTGATGCGTTCCAAGAAGTAGATATATATAACATTACACAACCAATAGTAAAAGCATCCTATGTAATACAAGATGTTAATACTATTCCAGAAATAGTTTCAGAAGCTTTTTATTTAGCAAAAAATGGTCGACCAGGTCCCGTTTTAATTGATATTCCAAAAGACGTTGGATTAGAAGAAATTAGTTCCTATACACCTATTTATCAACAGCAAATTACAAGAACTAAACGCTACGAATATTTGTTTCAAATACGTTTTGAACAAATTAAAGCAGCTTTAACTTTAATTAAACAATCTTCACAGCCACTTTTATATGTGGGAGGTGGAGCTGTTTTAGCTGAGGCCCGAAAAGAATTAATAGCGTTAGCAGAAAAATTTGAAATTCCTGTTACAACTACTTTGATGGGAAAAGGTGCTTTTCATGAAAATCATGGTTTATATTTAGGTATGTTAGGTATGCATGGAACAGCATATGCGAACTTTGCAGTTAGTGAATGTGATTTATTAATTGCTGTTGGTGCTCGATTTGATGATAGAGTGACAGGTAAACTTGAAGATTTTGCCTCACAAGCTCAAATTCTTCAAATTGATATTGATCCGCATGAAGTAGGAAAGAATAAGATTCCTCATCTTGCAATTCTTGGAGATATTAAAAAGGTTCTTCAACAGTTGTTGAAACACTCGACACTAACTACTTCATATGATTCCACACAAACAAAATTCTGGAGAGAACGGATTGTTAAGTGGAAAGAAAGATATCCTTTAATCATACCAAAAGTAGATTCAGAGCTTTCTCCACAACAAATAGTAAACAGAATTTCTGAATTGTTTCCGAACGCTATCTTTACTACTGATGTGGGTCAACATCAAATGTGGGCAGCACAATTTTTAAAATGTAATATCAGAAAATGGTTATCTAGTGCAGGACTAGGAACGATGGGTTATGGTTTACCCGCTGCTATTGGTGCACAATTAGCCTTTCCAAATTCAAGTGTGGTTTGCATTAGTGGAGATGCTAGTTTTCAGATGAACTTGCAAGAATTAGGTACTATTTCACAATATAAATTACCTATTAAGATTGTAATATTAAATAATCGTTGGCAAGGAATGGTTCGACAGTGGCAACAATCTTTTTATGATGAACGTTATTCACATTCTTCAATGAAAGAAGGAATGCCAGATTTTGTTATGCTTGCTCAATCCTACGGGATTAAAAGTGTAAGAGTACAGAATTTAGAGGAATTTATAAATATTGAGAATGATTTGATTGCAAGTAATGAAGCTTTTTTAATAGATTTTCAAGTCCATGAAACTGAAAATTGCTATCCTATGGTTGCACCTGGTAAGAGTAATTCACAAATGATTGGTCTAACTAATGAACTACCCTTATCTGCCAGTAAAAAATCTTTTTCATAACATGAATGTATAGGCCGAGTTGGATTTGAACCAACGTAGGCTGAGCCAACGGATTTACAGTCCGTCCCCTTTAACCACTCGGGCATCGACCCTATATATATAGTTTATTATGCATATTTTCTCTGGAATAACCACTTTATCTTTAATACTTGATCGTATGTACGATCAAGTATTAAAGATAAGTTGAGTATAATGCAATACCAATTGCGGCAACAGTAGATCCAATAAGTCCACCACTAAAGAAACCTTCTGCAAATTTTTGCCAGCCTGATAAACTGTCTAAATCAGTAGCTCTTTTAACTTTAGGTAATTGACTTGTTTTTTCTGATCCTGCAATTTGACCTGCTAGTTTTACTACTAAAGGATTGTCATATACTTCATATGTTACTTGTCCATAGATAGACATACCTACTGTTAAAATCAGTAAAAGTGTCATCGCAGCAAGCAATCCAGCTGCTAAAGAAGGAACCGAAAATACTGCTGATCTTAAAGGACCAAAAGTATAAAAAGGTCCTACTAAAAAGTAGCCATGTGTAAAACCAATTTCAGCTCCTCTTAATAAAGGAGTTAATCCTGGTCTATAAGCTGGAAGAAGTCGAAGATAAGCACGTGTAAAAGCTGACGTCGTAATTGGAGTTGCTAAATGACCTACGAAAGGATCTTGTCTATAAGGCTTAATAAAACTAACCATAATCTTCCTATGTTTTAGATACCACACATATTATAACACAGAAAAATTTAAAAATAGTGGTTTGAATTATTCTTTGGTTTATTTTTTCTTTCATCTTAACATATAATATATTAAGTAAATTACTGTTTAGATCAAATAAACTTTCTCTAGAAAAAAGGATTTTACAAATGATATTAATTAGTTATTATTTAGTTCTTTTAGTTTTTTCTATAGCAACAGCTGCAGCTTTGTTCCTAGGGTTAAAATTAATTAAACTAATTTAATTAAAGTTGGTTAAAGAACCTTATCTATGGTTTTGTAGTTTTTTACATAACCATAGCTTAAAGGTTATTTATAGTAAGGCAAATCAGTTGTTTATTTACTTTTTTAACTAATTTTAACTGGAGGAAAGTATTATTTCTCCGAAGGGTATTTATCCATTATTGTTTTTATATTTATAAAATGATATTAAAATTATCATTTCAGACTTGGTATATTCATTGTTTAAGTGTTATTGATTGGTTAATTTTCATCGAGCTTCTGTGGAAATATGGTTATAAAATAAAATCAAAAACGATGATATATGTATGTGCTGTGTTAATTTTATTTTTTCTTAGTGCCGTTTGTATTTTAACATGGCATTATTTTTTAAATTTTTCTGTACTAAAATGGTTAATAGCCTTCCAATCAATATTAACGTTTATATGGAATTTTAGTTTAATCTTTGCAACTTGGAGAAGAAATGATCGAATTTGATGAG
>CAZADN010000239.1:0-3096 GCA_964483895.1 uncultured Legionellaceae bacterium | reverse complement strand
ATGTAATATTCTTATTTTGCGCAGGAATCATCTTAGATAGAGTATCAGCTAAAAAAACCATTATGTTTGCAATGTTACTATGCGTTATAAGCACGTTTGTTTTAGCAAACTCGAATTCATTTACGATAGCCTTAATTTGTAGATTCATTACAGGCATTGGCAGCGCCTTTTGCTTTTTAGGCCCTATTCGCATTACATCTCGCTGGTTTCCACCGAAAAAAATGGCATTAGTTACTGGTATAATTGTCACTATAGCCATGTCCGGAGGCATGCTTTCACAGTATCCTTTAACTAAACTCGTGTTACATATTGGCTGGCGCAATTCTCTAGTTGCGATTGGCTGGCTTGGGGTTGCCTTCCTATTTATTATGTATTACATATTACAAGAAGCACCTAAATCTTCAAAAACTCATCAAAATAAATATGGCATTTTGGAAACAATCAAGACTGTTTACACTAATCCACAAACAATTAAAGCAGCGCTCTATGGAAGCCTTATGAATATGGGGATAGCTGTGTTTGGTGCTGTCATGGGCTGTTTATATTTGACACAACGTCTTGGAATAAGTAAAGAACAAGCATCTATCATTAATTCTATGTTATTCTTAGGTACCATTATCGGTGGTCCTTTTATGGGATGGATTTCCGATAGAATTGGTTTACGACTTGCCCCTATGAAATTTGGAGTTTTTGCATCTTTTGTTACAATTCTATTGATTTTATACGTTAATGTCTCTGTATCCACCATGTCAATGTTATTCTTTTGCCTTGGTTTCTTTACCTCAGCACAAGTAATAAGTTATGCTCTAGTTGCAGAAATAAGCCCCGCAGTAATAACTGCAAGTGCTGTTAGTATTGTTTCGATAATGACCCAGAGCGGTTATATTATTTTTCAAAATATTTTTAGTGCATTATTGATATATCATGGTGAAATGCAAATAATTAATAATATTCCAACATACTCTAGCGGCGATTTTCAATTTGCAGCAAGTATTTTTCCAGCTGGGTTAATCATTGCAACATTTGCATTATTTGGCATTAAAGAAACCTATTGCCATCGTATCAAAGGAAATTAAATATGCCTCGTATTTGTGTTTTACTTTTAGACTCCTTAGGAGTTGGCGCAAGTTTAGATGCGCATCTTTATAACGATGTAGGGGCGGATACATTTGGACATATTTATGCGGCATGTGCTAATGGTTTAGCAAATAAGACAGGAGTTAGATCTGGACCTTTAAATATCCCTAATCTTACGCGAAGGGGTTTATGTCATGCGGCACTAGCAAGCTCAGGGAATAAAATAATTAACTTAGCAAATTTACCAGAACCTTCATCATACTATGGTTATGCTGTTGAACAAAGCTTAGGCAAAGATACGCCGAGCGGGCATTGGGAATTAGCAGGGACTCCTGTTATGACTGAATGGGGATATTTTCCTGATACCGAAAAATGTTTTCCTGAAAGTTTAATTCATGACCTAATAAAAACTGCTAACCTACCAGGAGTTCTAGGTGAAAAACACGCATCTGGCACAGTAATCATAGATGAACTAGGTGCAGAACACATTAAAACCGGTAAACCTATTGTTTATACATCTGCTGATAGTGTTTTTCAAATAGCTGCGCATGAAGATTACTTTGGATTAGAAAAACTCTATGAATTATGTGAAATTGCCCGCAAACTTATTGACCCATATAATATTGGCCGCGCAATTGCCAGACCATTTAAAGGTGAAGTAGGTGGTTTTTACCGAACTGGTAATCGTAGAGATTATGCAACCCCTCCTCCATCAGAAACTCTTTTAGATAAAATTAAAAAAATTGGTAATGAAGTTATTGCCATAGGTAAAACAAATGATATCTTTGCAGGTTTTGGAGTTACCAAAACAATTAAGGCACATGGAAATATGCAGTTATTCGATGCAACTCTTGACGCCTTAAAATCAGCACCTAACAATAGCTTGATTTTTACAAATTTTGTTGATTTCGATTCATCATTTGGCCATCGCCGCGATACGATTGGTTATGCTAAAGCCTTAGAAGATTTAGATACTCGTTTACCTGAATTGGATGCCATATTAAAACCTGATGATGTGGTTGTGATTACCGCAGATCACGGTTGCGATCCGACATTTAAAGGAACTGACCATACAAGAGAACATGTACCAGTAATTTTTTATGGAGAAAACTTTCCTAGTAAATTTATAGGCAGACGCGATACTTTTGCTGATGTTGGACAAAGCATAGCAAAATATCTTAATATAGACATTCTTGACCACGGAATTTCATTCATATAGATGAGCTACCCCCAATCTTTCCTTACATATTGTAATAAATTAAATCTTAAATTAACTTCTTTACGTAAGGAAATACTGTTCATTCTGTGGAGTAACGATAATAAACCTTTAAAAGCATATGAAATTCTAGAGAGTTTACTCAAAACCAAACTAAATGCTACCCCGCCAAACGTTTATAGAACTTTAGATTTTTTTGTAGAAAATGGCGCTATTCATAAAATTGAATCAATTCAATCTTATACTATTTGCTGCGAACCTATCAAACGCTTATTTACTGAAATTCTTATGGTTTGTAACTTATGTCATAACGTAATAGAAACTTATGATAATGCTATTCATGATTTATTTAAACAAATATCGAGCCAAAATTATTTTTCATTAACTACTAATGCCATTGAACTTAAAGGTACGTGTAAAACCTGTTTGCTGTAACTAACCGTTAACCATGTGCAACAAACCATCCAGGAACTTCACGTTTTGTCCATTGCGCTAAATGTCTTTTCCTTTCCATATAGTACTCTCGATAAGCTTGCACAGGATCTGTGTGTTTAAACTCATCTGGCAACGCTTGAGGTCGTTTGGTTAAACCTAAGTCTAAAATTGGTGGGGTTTCTAGTTTTAAAATCACATCATAAGATTTATGATTTTCTATATGATTAAATCGGTATTTATATTCATTGTTCAGTGCTGCCGCCAGATCTCTTACCCAAAGCCAGTTAGACAATGACTCATTAGCCCACAATACGCAAGGATGATGTTGATGTGTTTTTCTATATGTCGCAGGAACATTATTCATCCAC
>CAZADN010000238.1:0-3111 GCA_964483895.1 uncultured Legionellaceae bacterium | reverse complement strand
CGATCAGCCTTGAGAGCTTCTTTTAATTGATTTTCTACATCACGTTGATTTTTACTATTATTCATGTCAATAAAATCAATAACTACCAATCCACCCAAATCGCGAATACGTAGTTGTCTCGCGATTTCATTCGCAGCTTCAAGATTGGTGTTTAAGGCGGTAGTTTCTATATCGCCACCACTGGTTGATTTAGCTGAGTTAATATCAATTGAGACTAAAGCTTCAGTGCGATCAATAACCAAAGCGCCACCAGAAGGAAGTAATACTTCGCGTTGATAAGCTGTTTCTATCTGGCTTTCAATTTGATACAAAGTAAATAATGGAATATGGTTATTGTATAATTTTAAGTTTGGTAAGAATTCAGGTTTAACTTGTTCTATGTATCGTTTAGCCTTCACGTAGCAAACTTGATCATCTATGATAATTTCACTAACAGTTGTGCGCAGATTATCACGTATGGAGCGGATTATTACATCTCCTTCTTGATGAATTAAGCAAGGCGCAAGCTCGTTTTTATATGCTTCACAAATCGCGCGCCATTGATTACATAGCATGTCTAGATCAGATTGTAATTCAGCTTGGCTTTTACCAACTCCAGCTGTTCTGATTATAACACCCATGTCTTCTGGAATTTCTAATGAATTTAATGCTTCTTTAAGTTCGTCTCTTTCATCACCTTCGATACGTCTAGATATGCCGCCTGACTTTGGGTTATTAGGCATTAGCACAAGATAACAACCAGCAAGAGTGATGTATGAAGTTAGGGCGGCACCTTTATTGCCACGCTCTTCTTTATCAACTTGAATGAGAATTTCTTGACCTTCTTTTATTAAATCAGTAACAAGTAATTTTTCATTATCGTTGGGTTGTTTAACGAAATATTCAGGGGATATTTCTTTAATTGGTAAAAACCCTTGTCGCTTTGAGCCATATTCGACAAAAACCGCATCTAGGCTTGGTTCGCGGCGGGTAACGATTGCTTTGTATATGTTACCCTTTTTTTTCAGCTCTGATTGTGTTTCTATATCTAAATCTTGTAAATAATTGTTTTTTACTAATGCAACTCGAATCTCTTCGTTTCCTGTTGCATTTATTAACATTTTTTCCATATTGCCACCGTTTTTAAGGGCGCTATTTTCTCAAGTTTTTGCTGTAATAGTTATCTTGGTTAACATTAATATTCCATTTTGCGTGATTTTGCATAGATTAATTGGATAACATAGTCCGTTAATAAAGATTTGTGATAACAAATATTTGGATGATTTAAGTCCGTTCACTTTTGTGATAGTTAGTGTGTCGATTATCTTTTGTATGATAACATAAATATTTGTTACGTATTTGTTCAATTCAGCTCTTAAACTTAAGTAAAGCGCAATTATAATAAAGCATTTGAATGCCATTTTTAATAAATTCTGTATTCTTTAGCGAAGGTTGATATATTTAAACCATATCGCAATGTATAATACTAGCAAATTTTTTTGTATTAGGAAATAGATATATGGCAGATCTCGATAGAAATATTGTGCAATATCGACAAATTGACCATGAAAGTGTCGGGCAACGACTTGATAATTTTTTGCTTAAAGAGCTAAAAGGTGTGCCTAAGAGTCATATTTATCGAATTATTCGTAGTGGTGAAGTGCGAGTTAATATGCAACGCGCGAAACCACATTTGCATTTGCAAGAAAATGATAAAGTGCGTATTCCACCAATTCGTACTTCAGAACCTAAAGCAATTGTTTATAGTCATAATTTTGCTAAGCAATTATTAGATAGCATTATTTATGAAGATGCTAAATTATTAGTGATAAATAAACCATCTGGTATGGCAGTGCATGGTGGGAGTGGGGTTAATGCTGGGGTAATTGAAGCATTGCGTGAATTACGCCAAGATTTACCTTATCTTGAGCTTATGCATAGACTTGATAAAGAAACATCAGGATGTTTAGTTATTGCTAAAAAAAGGAGCGCGTTACGTATATTAAACAGCGAGCTTGCTGATAGACAAATTCAAAAAACTTATATTGCGATACTAAATAAATCATGGAAAGGTCCTAAGCAGCAAGTGGTAAGTGTGCCTTTGCAAAAAAATATTTTAAAATCTGGGGAAAGATTGGTTACTGTAAATAAAGATGGAAAAGATGCAAAAACAATCTTCAAATTACTTGAAAATTATCAAGAAGCTTGTATGGTAGAAGTAAATCCTAAAACTGGGCGTACACATCAGATTCGTGTGCATAGTGCTTATTTGGGACATCCAATTATTGGTGATAAAAAATATGGTACTGATGGTGCGGAAGTTTTACGCCAAGAAAAACCTAGGCTTTGCTTGCATGCAAGTAAGATATCTTTCACCCTAGAAGATAAAGAATATGCTTTTCAAGCTGAGGTTGATGCAAGCTTTGAAAAAATAAGGAATATATTGCGCCATGAAAAGTCGCTATAACTTAGTAGTTTTTGATTGGGAGGGTACGCTTGCTGAGGATTCTTTTGGGCAGGTGGTTAGTATTATTGCAAGGGAAGCCTTAAATTTAAAAATTCAAAATTTTGATAGAGTGTTAGCCAGAAAATATATCCCTTTAGGCTTAATTACTGTGATTTCGAAATTATTTCCAGATTTTAGTATTCACAATCAAGAGCAATTATTAAGTAGATTACAAGAAGCGTTGCAGAATACGGTTGATGAGGTTATCCTGACTAGGGATGCAGAATTAACAGTTAGAAAAATTTATGATGCCGGGATTAAACTCGGAATAGCAACAAATAGATCTTTTAATTCTTTACAAAAAGTTTTGAGCTTATCTGGTTTATCGCAATATTTTCAAGTGATAAGAACAGCAAGTCAGGTAAGAGCAAAGCCATGTCCTGATATGCTTGAAGAAATAATTTGGGAATGTGGAGAGTCAAGTTCTACAACGCTTATGGTAGGCGATTCATTATCAGATATTGAAATGGCAGTATCGATAGGTGTTGATGCGGTTGGTGTTGATTTTTATCATGAACAACAAGGAATGTTTTTGCAAGCAGGCGCTTGTATGGAGATTGATAATTATCAAGATTTGTTGAAATATGTAATATCCGAGCCGCGACCGTAAGGAAGCGGAGATTTTA
>CAZADN010000237.1:0-3138 GCA_964483895.1 uncultured Legionellaceae bacterium | reverse complement strand
TTGTTGGAACATTATTTCTTTTCATTCTATTATCTAACTGGTTAGGTGCACTTGTTCCGTGGAAAATAATTCACTTACCAGAAGGTGAATTAGCTGCTCCAACAAATGATATAAATACAACAATATCGTTGGCACTAGCAACTTCTATTACATATTTTTATGCAGGTTTAAAGAAAAGAGGATTTTCTTACTTTAAGAAATATTTTCAGCCAACACCAATTCTTTTACCAATTAACGTTTTAGAAGATTTTACTAAACCTTTATCACTGAGTTTCCGTTTATTTGGAAACATTTTAGCAGATGAATTAACAGTAACAGTTTTAACTTTACTAGTTCCAATTTTAATACCTCTTCCGATAATGGTTTTAGGTTTATTTGCAAGTTCTATTCAAGCACTAATTTTTGCAACTTTAGCTGCCGCTTATATTGGTGAGTCTGTAGAAGGTCATCATTAGAATTAGAACAAGTAAAAAGAAAGCTGTCAATTTTTTTTTTCTAATATTTCAAGAGGAAATACTATAGCAGATTCAATTGTATCAGCAGCATCAGTTATCGCTGCAGGATTAGCTGTTGGTTTAGCGGCAATCGGACCTGGAATTGGTCAAGGAACTGCAGCTGGACAAGCAGTTGAAGGGATTGCTCGTCAACCAGAAGTTGAAGACAGAATTAGAGGTACATTACTTCTAAGTTTAGCTTTCATGGAAGCCTTAACTATTTATGGGCTAGTTGTTGCATTATCATTAATCTTTGCAAATCCTTTCAGCTCTTAGTTTTAAGCCCAACGTGGGCCTAATCAAGATGATCTAAATAAGGATCATCTTAAAAATGGCCCCGATTTTCTTTAAGTTTTATAGAGTTTCGGGATATGTATACTTCACTACCTTCTATTTACGTTGGTCTAGAAAAAACTGGTGGTTTATTCGACATCGATGCTACATTACCAGTTTTACTGATACAATTTTTTCTACTAGTTCAAATCTTATCATTAGTCTTGTTTAATCCGATTCAAAAGATTTTAAGACAACGAGAAGAGGAAATTGAAAATAATTTAAAAAATGCACGAGTTACGCTTGAAGAAGTAGACAAATTACAACAAAAGATCCGAAGAATTTTACAATCCGTTCGTGATCGACATGCTATTCGTGCAAAAGAAATAGAATCAAAACGACAAATTGCACTTATTAAATCAAAAAAATATTTAGATACTAAATTAAGACAAACTCGCGAGAATATGGTTAGTACATATCGTACAAAAGCGACCCAAGCTGGAGATTTAATCCCTGGTGTTGTCCAAGAAATTAATAGATATCTACGAGTTAGACCCCCAATTAATCGTATTTAAATATTGAAAACAAGGGATATTTTCGAAAAGAAAGGACTTCTTATATGAGTGAAGCTGGGTTTGGAATTAATACAGATATATTAGAAACAAATTTAATTAATATTATCCTTCTTATAGGATTATTAATTTTCGCATTTACAGATTCAGTTCGAACAAGTTTAAAAACACGTCAAGAAAAAATTTCTGATAATCTTGATAATGCGGCTAATAGATTAATTCTTGCAAATTTCCGTTATAAAGATGCTGTTGAGTCTTTAGAAAACATACGGACAAAAGCTATTGAGCTACAACGAGAAAAAATTCAAGAGCTTAAGTCAACAAAGGATTCGAATTTTTCGCAATTCCAACCTTATATCTTGGATGAAGTAAAAGCTCTAAAAGCATTAGTATTAGGTCAATACAGATCATTTGATCGTCAATTAATTAACCGATTATTCCGTTCATACCAGAAACATGAAAGTCAGTCTTATCAAAAGCTACTTTCAAAAACCACAACGCAAGGCCGTTGGTAATAAAATATACAACAATCATTCAATCATATGGGATGTGTTGACAAGATCCAGTTAAGCCAAAAACTAATTCAAAACTTTGTTAGAGCATTTTTAGTTGTACCAAATGCATATGATATGTATCATATTGGTGTTTGGTTTAGAACATTATCATATTATACAGCTCAAACATTTCCAAGTACTTCATCACTACCGAAACAAGGTAGAACTGGACTAACTAATAGTTTACTACGACAATCATTCAAAAACCATATTCGATATAAGCTTTCAGCACGCCGAAAAGATGCTGAAGATTTTGTTCTTTCAAGATTATTATTACCTACATGGAAATCTTCTTTTAATACAGAATTTGGCTTAGTTATTGGAAATTGGTTTTATGAAAATTTCCGAAATCGTGTTGTTTCATCATTAACTTCTATTTTACCAGCAGTTTTTGATAGATTATGCAGAATGCATAGAATTCGGATCGTCGATGAAATTTGTACAGTTGAAGATTGGACAACAAGATTTAATGGTGATAAATTAATGGATAAACTTTCAGATGTGTTAGATTTTACAGATGAAAATCCAGCTAAATTAAATCCTTCTGATCATGCGTTCTTAATCAAAAAACAAGTAACTAGTAAGAATATAATTCGTGGTTACACATGTAGACTAGATTCAGTAGTTTTTAATTTCACTACAAATCGTTTATTAGGTTCGCAGTTACTTGAGCATTTTTCTGACTAAAATATCCAAAAAAAAAATTTAATAAATGGATATTTACAGGGTTTCTAGGAATTTAGGATAATTAACAAAGTTGATAAATTAAAATAATCAAATGAGTAATGTTTTCTACGATCAACTTGATGAATTAGCAACACGCTTTTCAATTCAAGATAATTTTGTTAAAGAAACAGGTACAGTTATTCAGGTAGGTGATGGTATCGCTCAAGTTTATGGACTAAATTTTGTTGTAGTAGGGGAAATTTTAAATTTTAAAGTTCCTAATGCAGACGGCGAAATTATAGGTATTGCTTTAAACTTAGAAGAACTTTACACAGGTGTCGTTATTGTAAACAATTCTACAAGTATTAAAGAAGGTACTGTAGTTGAAAGAACAGGGCGAGTTGCAACTGTACCTATTGGTTCAGATATGTTAGGTCGTGTATTAGACCCTTTAATTAGTCCATTAGACGGTAAAGGTCCTATTACGATTGAGACATCTCGAGTACTTGAACCTACAGTGCCAGGTATTGTTGAACGTCAATCTGTATGTGAGCCTTTACAAACAGGTATTGTAGCGAT
>CAZADN010000236.1:0-3140 GCA_964483895.1 uncultured Legionellaceae bacterium | reverse complement strand
CTTAAAAAACCGCATAATTATCACTAGTTAAATCACGATTATCAAATTTATTTTTTAAATCATGTTGATACATTTTTGCAGATTTTAAATTAGAAAGAATTGATATAAATTGCATTTTTTTTGCAATATTAATCTCATTTGCTGCAAAACCTGTAACCACAAATAACAAACCAAAAACTATACTAGAAATTCGTCTAAACATAATACTCTCGTTAATTAATAATCTATATAAGCCCATACGCATTTTTCACAGATTGTATATCATTGATTATCAACCATACAATAGGATGGTGAATTACCATGCTTCACACAAATGCTCTTTTCATCGGTACCTCAGGCGCAGTTTGACTAATAAAAACTCGCAGAGATTGGTAGCATTGAATCAAATCACTACTGCTAGTTGCCTCATTAATGTCACTTTCTAATTTAAATAACTCATCTCGCTCAACTATATCTGGCTTACGTTTCTTACCAAAGAAATTAGGTGAATCAATCGGTTTTAAAGTATCTTTAATCTCTTTTATTTTTATTTGCAATGTGGATTTAAACACATCATCAGTTGGATAAGCATTTATAGAGCGATTATCTTCAATTAATTCTTCAATAACACGATATCTATCTACCTCAGGTAACAATGAAATAACCTGGCTTAAAGTTTCAATCACTATTAGATAATTTTCTCCAGATCTCAATAACATCTGCCCCATTAAGTTAATATTTCTACTATCTTTTCTAAAAAATAAACATCTATCTTTCTCTGGCAAAAACTGATAAATGTCTTTAAGTAAAATAGGATTTTTCACTAAGATATCATGAAACACTATAATATGTTCGTTTATAGCTCTAACAATTTCACTTTCTGAAAAGCTGGAAAGTAACGCAATAATTTCTTTAGGGTCTAATTCAGTTAACATTCGATTAAATAATTCTTTTTCTATAGACATGTAACGCAAATCTTTAGGAAGCAAGAGAAAATATCTTTTAAATATCTCTAACTCAGCAATTAAAAAATTACTAATCGCTTGCCTTTCAGAGTCAAATAAAAATCTAACCCAATAATCATATCGTTCATTATCTCTTAGAAAATGCAACACAAACAAACGCGATGTATGAGGTAATGTATGAGGCTGGATTAATCCAAGTAAGTTAAGTCTATCAAAAAATATCTGACTATCTGGCAACAACTCATGCAGCAATTCTTCATTTTCATAATAAAGGGCATAATTAATAAAGTGAACAGCTATTCTAGCCTCTTTCCAATTAACGTTATACTTAGATTGTAAAACTTCAATTAAAATTTGTATTCTCTGGCTATTCCTTTCTCTGGCAAGACTCAATAATAATGCGTATATGTTCTCTGTAAAATTATTTAAAGACAAAAGTTCCAACAAATCAGTAATATTTTCTCTCAATTCTAATGCATACAAAATGATAAATGAAATAAGTGAATAATCATTATAATGTAATCTTGTTAAATACTTATCATCCAACAACAAACAGATTTGTTGAAGAAATGGTTTTTTCCCCTCAAAATAAGCTTTTACAACTTGATATCTTTCATTATTCAATGGCCAATTAGCTTGAATAACTCTCTTTATATCATCTTCAATGCTCCGCAGTGCTAATTGACAGGCATGTCTATATTCAAAAATTACTTCCGAACAAGTTATTAACTCATCTAATGGAGGGTCGAATGTATGCGTTCTATAATATTCAAATAGAACTAAAGCATGCTTTTTAATTAATGGTTCTAATACTTCTTTATGGCTGCCTATTTTCAAAAGACTGATAAAAACCGCGGCTGTTGCATCAGTTAACTCTAAATCCATCACTTGATTATTAGTAATATTCATCTTTGGTTTGATAATCCATATGTACCACGGAGGAACAACACCTGAATCCAAAGCCTCTTGTGCTTTATCATCTGACAAATAATTATCTAAAGCCCTAAAAGAGATTTCTGAAATACTGCTAGACACGCTTCTATCGACAATAGCCTGAAATAGAACGCATAAATTCTCCATCGTTGCATCTTGTAATATATTGAATAACCATTCACCAATATAGGTTTTGACTTGATAGTTTATCGTTGAATTCATTAGCATATGCAAGGCAAACAACGGCATCTCAAAATCATATAATTTTTGCAAATGATTACGCAAATCAACTCTATCCTTATTCTCAAAAGCCATTAAAAATAAATGGGTTCCATTTACCTTCAATTCTTTCCAGTCCAAATTAGGATAATGTATTTGCAAATTCTCTATGCATAAAGCGATTAGCAACCCTTTCTTAGCATGTCCCAAACATGCTAATATGGTCTTTTTTCGTGCCGACATAGTATCAGCTAAAGTATACATTTTATCATCAGTACTATATGCTGGGTGCAGAATATCTAATAGTCTCTCCAGATCTGAGGCACCAAATTTAGGCGCTTGCATAACATTATGCGCTATAATACACGCATTAACTGTGTATTTATCGCTTGAGTAATCTATATAATTTATATCATTAAAGCCTAAAATCACATCACGAACACGCCTTTGCGAATAATATAAATCCATTATTGAAACGTAATTGCTAGCTGTTAACGGATAATTTGCAGCGATGCTAACCTCAAGATTTCTTTGCATAGGCATAAGAATTTGCCTGGACCACTCATAAACCAAAGGGTTATGATTAAATAGGTCAACTACTCGGTAATCAACCTCTAGAGTGGGATTTTTCAAATAAAAATCGAAGAGTTCGCGTAAAATCCTCTCAAAATACCCAAATCTTTGACACTCCATAAATGAAACAACAGCAAATATTATAGGAGGAGATAATGGATAAGCCCGAATAAATTCCACAAGCTTATTCTCTGGAGAACATGGGATAAGTTGTGGTTTGATATAATAAATAATCCAGGGTGAAAAAGCATTTAACTTAAGTATTTCTTTAGCAATCTGCGTTGACATTCCAGACCCTAGACTTGTATAAGCATCCTCTCTTGCATCACCTGATAATTCCTGCATTATCATCCTACACAAAGCAACCATCTCTTCTGTTGAAAAAGAACCAACAACTTCATTACACCATTTCCGTAGAATATTTGAACTATTTCCTTTAATGGATGTCAACGCATAAAACAGGAGAGAATT
>CAZADN010000235.1:0-3165 GCA_964483895.1 uncultured Legionellaceae bacterium | reverse complement strand
CCGAAATTTAGATATATTTGTAAAGTTGAATTTTATAAGCCTAATTTTCTGTTAGTAGATCCTAATCAAATTTCGATAGCAGAATATTATAATATTTTAGTATCTGCAAAAAACTTAGAAAATGTTGAATGGCATCCTCCAACCTATTTAATTCCAGATGCTAAAAATTTAACAGAAGATAATAAAGTTTTACGCGAGCAACAAAATGCAAGTTTAGGGTTTGATTATCTTTTGCAAATTGCAAAGTCTCAGGATAACAAGATTGATTATAAAAAAGAATTTGCAAAACTTGAGGAGCGTGCGGTTATTGGTGATACTATCGCGCAATTTGACCTTGGGCAAATGTATCAACATGCAATTGGCGTTGATAAAGATACCAATCAAGCTATCAAATTTTATGAGCTTGCTGCTCAACAAGGAAGTTTACCAGCCGAATATAATTTAGGAATAATTTATTTGCTTGGTGATGGCGTAAAACAAGATTTAAATTTAGCTCTTAAATGGTTAACAGATGCTGCATTTAAAGGTAATGATTATGCGCAGTTTGTGTTAGCTAGAGTTTATGAAAATGGATATAAAGATAGTGAAGGTAAAGAGATAATTAAAGCTGATAAAGAGCAATCTTTGGCTATGTATAAGATAGCTGCAGCTAATAATTATGGTCCAGCACAATATAGATTGGCTGAAATTATGGTACGTGAGAAACCTACCGATCTGAGTGAAAAAGGTAAACTTAAACGTAATCGTATAATTAAAAAATTATACGCAAAGGCTTTAGCTAATTATGAGAATAAAGCTAAGTTGCCATTAGCATTTTATAATGCAATGGAAACGAGTAAGAAAAAATTAAATCTCGCATATCAAGTCGCTAATAAAGAAAGTGCCAATGGTAATAAAGACGCCGCATTATTACTTGCCTTGATGTATGATAGGGGGTTAATAGTTGAAAAAAATCATGATACAGCAATTAATTGGTACCAAAAATCTGGCGATAACGCAGTAAGTGCTTTTATATTAGGTACTTATACTGCTTTAGGCCAAGGTTTAGCAAAAGATAATGCAAAAGCAACAGAATTTTTAGCGAAAGCAGTTGCGAGTAATTTTTCTTATGCTAATTTAAACTTGGCTGTGTTAAATAAACTCAATAAGTTGGCATTTTTGGATAATCTATCTATCGCTTTGGAACAAGGCAATAGTACTGCAGGTTTATTACTTGCAGATTATTATTTAAGTAAATCGTCTGATAAAGAGCAGTTACAATCAGCTAGAAAAATCTACGAGCATTTTGCAGAGCAAGGCGATAAATATGCTCAATTAAAATTAGGTTTTTTATATGAAAAAGGGATTGGCGGTAAAATCGATTACGTAACTGCTAAGAATTGGTATAAAAAAGCTGCAAGACAAAATCAAGCGCAAGCACAATTTTTACTCGCACGTTTATATCAATTAGGTAAAATTGATAATGTACCTAATATTAAGCTTGCTAAGAAATGGTATAAAGCTGCAAGTGCGATTTATCCTCGGGCTGCGGTTGCACTTGGATTTTTGTATGATACTGTAGATGAAAATTATAAAGAAGCTATCGCAAGTTATAAGTTTGCAGATGAACATCATGAGTTGCTTGGCACTTTCAATTTAGGTTTAATTTATGAAAGAGGTGAGGGTGGTGCCGTAGCTTTTGAAAAAGCACAAAGTCTTTATATAAAAGCAGCTGAGGCAGGTCATAGAGAGGCTATGGTACAGCTTGCAGGATTATATTTAAATGGTAAAGGTGGTAATCAAAATTATCGAGAAGCATTTAACTGGTATGATAAAGCTTCGAAGTTAGGCGATAGAACAGCTATGTATCATTTAGGCTTATTATATGAAACTGGAATTATTACCAAACTTGATTATGATAAAGCGCGTGAATATTATAAGAAATCCGCGCATCTTGGGGATGCTAAAGCCAATTTAGCTGTAGCGCGATTGTATCAATATGGTATAGGTGGTGAAAAGGATTTAAATAAAGCGGTAGATATTTATACCAATTTATCAAAACATAATAATGCGTACGCGCAGTATCAATTAGCGGAATTATGTTTTAAAGGAGTTCCCGCAGATTGTTCGCATAAGCAAGGAATAAGTTGGTTAGAAAAGTCACGTGCTAGTGGGAATAAAGAGGCTGATATTTTGTTAAATAGAGTCCAAGCCAAAAACGATAGTAAATTGAGCTTCATTCAACCCATTTCTATGCGAACTTCAACAAATTTAAGTGATCAAGATTCTCCAGACTTACAATATCTTGAAGCGCTAAATGAGTGGAATGCTGGTAATGAAAAATTTACTAAAGAGTTATTATCTAGAATTTTAATTAAATACCCTAATAACTTTTTGGCAAAAGAGACTTATAAGCAAATTATCAGTTTAAAATAGAGTTCTTGTCCGAGCCGCGACCGTAAGGAAGCGGAGCTGTTTGTTTGTATGATAAATTTCCGCTCCCTAACGGTCGCGGCTCGGTATCAGTTTGTGAAAGTAAATAAAGAGTTAAATTATATCTATTTCATTATATATTCTGGACATATTTTAATGTTTAATCTAACATATTAAGAGCGGTTGCTGGTATTGTCGGCTGCCATGTTGAATAATAATTAAAAGTGGAGATTGGAATGAATCGTATAATGATGATGTTAGCAGCTGTTTTTATGGCTATGTTTCTGGGAGCTTGTGGTCAGAAAGAACCTAAAGCACCTGAAGTAACTACTTCTGATGCAGCAATGGAACAACCAAAGCAAGAAGAACAAGCAGCCCCAGCAGAAGCTGCACCTTCTGAAGAAGCTCAACCTGCAGAAGAAGCTAAACCTGCAGATGATAATTCTGCAAAGATTGATAATGGATTAAATACAGCTGATGCTTCTGGTAGTGCAGATGCACCTGCTCCTGATGCGCCTGCTCCTGATGCACCTGCTGCTGACGCTCCAGCGCCTGCTGATGCTCCTGCTGCTGATGCACCAGCAAAAAGTGATGACATGGATTCTGAAGGTGATGACGAAGACGATGATTCAAATGATAACGAAGACGATGACTAAATGTAAATGATAGAAACCTGGCGAACATCCGCCAGGTTTCTATCATCATTTTTTCTGAAAATAAAATAATTAAAACCTATTTAAAGGTTTGTTTATA
>CAZADN010000234.1:0-3169 GCA_964483895.1 uncultured Legionellaceae bacterium | reverse complement strand
CTTCTCGTGAAAATTTTGATAGAGCACAATCTAAACTCTTAGAATAACAAGCAAGAGTTGATATTGTCTCTGCTTTAATTAAACAATAACATATGACTGCCCCATTTTCAGGATTTCTTGGCATACGACAAGTAGATTTGGGTGAATATATAAAGCCAGGTGAAACAAACATTGTATCATTACAATCCCTAGACCCAATTTTTCTTAAATTTTTTATCCCTGAACACTTGCTTAATAAAGTTCGTATTAATCAATTAATAAATTTCTCAGTTGAACAATATCCCAATAAAACATTTGTCGGCAGAATAACAGCTATCAACTCTAAGTCAGATAAAAATACGCATAATGTTGAGATCCAAGCAAAAGTCGAAAACTGCCCTATCGATAAATTATTAGGTGCTGATAATAATGTAAGTATTATAAAATGCTCATCAAAAGCTAATAAACGCAATAAAATTAATAACTATACGTTTATGCCTGGAACCTTTGCAAGTGTAAAAATCGAGCAAAAATTGGCGAAAAATAATATTGTAGTCCCTAGTACTGCCATATCATATTCAATGTATGGGGATTCAGTATTTGTTATTGAAAAAATGGCGCAAAAAAACAACAAACATTCTATAGATAGGTTCATTGTTAAAAAAGTATATGTAACAACAGGCGCGCAACAAGAAAATTACACAATTATAAAGAAAGGTCTAAGTGAAGGACAAATAATTGTGAGCTCAGGTGAATTCAAACTTCAAGATGGTAATGAAATAGCAATTAACAATGAGATAACATTACCAACCTTAAACATTGCAAAGATTGGTCAATAATTTTATGAAATTTACAGACATATTCATTAAAAAACCCGTTCTTGCAACAGTTGTGAGCTTATTAATTTTATATTTTGGAATCAGCTCTTTATATAAATTACAAATAAGACAATTCCCGCGTATTGATAGCACAATTATTAATATAACAACAGAGTACCCAGGTGCTGATGCTAATTTAATTTCAGGATTTATTACAACTCCACTTGAAGCTGCAATTAGTAGCTCTGAAGGAATAGATTACATTAGCTCAAAAAGTGTTGCTGGATATAGTAATATTGACGTTTATGTAAAATTAAACTACAGCCCCGAAAAAGCTTTTACTGAAGTTATGAGTAAAGTTCAAGAAGTTCATAATAAACTACCTCCTAATGCTGAAGAACCTCTAATTATTAAAAAGTCTGATAACACTACCGCCTTGATGTATATAAGTCTTGATAGTAAAAAATTGACTCCTCAGCAAATTACTGATTACGCTGAAAGAGTTGTGCAACCTAAGCTACAAACTATTGATGGTGTTGCAAAAGCAGAAGTTCTTGGTGGTAAAACATACTCTATGCGTATATTTCTTGACCCAATCAAAATGGCAGCATTTGGTATTTCCGCTGAAGATGTGACAAGAGTATTATTTCGTAACAATTATCTAACAGCAGCAGGCAATAGCAATAGTGAATATGTAACTATAAATATTCGTGCTAATACCAATTTGTCATCGGAAGTTGAATTTAGCAACCTAATTATAAGAACATCTGCTGGCTCAAGCATCCATCTTAGGGATATTGCAAAAATCGAGCTTGGCTCTGAACAATATGACTCATCAGTAAGATTTGATGGTAAAAAGGCAATATTTATTGCAATTACAAGCACGCCTGAATCTAATCCTTTAACAGTAATCAAAGATGTACGGCATTCCCTACCTGAAATTCAAAGTCAGTTTCCGCCATCATTAACTAGCACGATTGTCTATGATGCAACTAACTATATTCGCGCATCAATTAAAGAAGTATTATCAACTATAATTGAAGCTGCGATAATCGTGGTTGTAGTTATATATCTATTTTTAGGTTCACTACGAACCGTATTAATTCCTATAGTCACGATTCCACTCTCATTAATTGGCGTTTGCAGTTTAATTTTATTCTTAGGTTATTCAATTAACCTTTTAACTCTTTTGGCATTTGTTCTAGCAATTGGTTTAGTAGTAGATGACGCAATTGTGGTTGTTGAAAATATTCATAGGCATATTGAAAACGGTCAAAAACCTTTTCACGCGGCAATTGCTGGTGCGCGTGAAATCTGTGTGCCAATTATTGCCATGACAATAACATTAGCCGCGGTTTATGCGCCAATAGGTTTTATGCAAGGCTTAACTGGAGCGCTTTTTAAAGAATTTGCCTTCACTCTCGCAAGCTCTGTAATAATCTCAGGTATAATTGCCTTAACTCTTTCACCAATGATGTGTGCCAAAATATTAAAAGCCAATGAACACAAAGGCACAGTTGGTAAAAACATCGATATATTTTTGGAAAAAATAGATAGAAAATATCAATACACTTTGCACAGTATATTAGATATGCGTAAAACCATAATGATTTTTTCAGCAATTATTTTAATAATGCTACCATATTTATATCTAACAACCGCTAAAGAAACTGCTCCAGAAGAAGATGTTGGATTTTTTTTCGTGATTAGTAAAAAGCCCGAATCGGCTAATTTAAACTATATTGAAACCTTTACCAAAGCTTTTGATAAAATATATAAAAGCTTTCCTGAAACAGATCACTTTTTTACGGTTAATGTGCAAAACCCAAATTCAGGCATAGCCCTAAAACCTTGGAATGAGCGTGCTCGCAGTCAATTTAAACTTAAAAAGCCTTTGCAAGATGCGATTGATAAGGTATCAGGATTAAAATCATATGCAATCATTCCTCCTTCTCTTCCTGGCAGTGGTGGTGGCACCCCAATTGAATTTGTTATCAAGTCAACTGGCGACTTTGCAAGCTTATTTGATATAACAGATAAACTCATGGAAAAAGCACAAAAAAGCGGTATTTTTATGTATCTTGATAATACACTTAAAATCAACCACCCAGAAATTAACATCGAAATTAACCGTGAAAAAGCAGCACAATTAGGGATTGATATGCAAAGCATTGGCAATAGTTTAAATACTGCTTTAGCTGGTTCCTATGTTAATTTCTTTGATATACAAGGTCGAAGTTATAAAGTTATTCCACAACTACAACGTAAATTTAGAATGTCTCCAGAGCAACTATCTAATATATATTTAAAAGCAAACAATGATGCTATGGTGCCATTATCAACAATAATTAGGTTTTCAAAATCTGTTGGCC
>CAZADN010000233.1:0-3180 GCA_964483895.1 uncultured Legionellaceae bacterium | reverse complement strand
GAATTTCCCGTGGGTTTAAGAATAACCCTTTCCAGAGAAATATTGCTAAAATTACAAATACTAAAAACGGAAGTGCACGAAATACTAATTTTTTCATGACATCACACTATCATTCGCAGCCAGAACTTGCAATTTGCGCAATGCAACAATCTGCCCTAAAAATCCCAATAAACCACCAATTAAAACCAAAAATCCACCAAACCAAATAAAACGCACAAGCGGCTTATAATACATTCTAACCGACCAAGACGTATCACCAAGTGGCTCGCCCAAAGCTATATAAATATCTCGAAAAATACCAACATCAATATCCGAATCAGTCATTGCCATCTTGGTAACATTATAAATACGCTTTTCAGGATAAATCACATGCGAATAAGTTTTATTAGAAATAACAAATTTTGCCCGTACCCCATGATAATTCGGACCTTTAAGATTATCTTCTTTAACAAACTTAACTTTATATGCACCAAGCATAGTATCATCACCAGGAGCAAGTTTTGCATCATGAGCTATCCCAAATGAATTAGAAACAGCAATACCTAAAACCACAAATGCAATACCAATATGCGCAATAACCATAGCCAAATAAGATAATTTAACTTTTCGAGTATCCTTAATCCGAATTATTAAACCATACAATGTAGTCATAAATAACCAACATGCACAAAATAAACTAATATATAAAATCACCGTTAACCGCATAAAGCTATATTGCGTAACAACCAATGGTAAAACCAAACTCACAATTAAAATTGGATTAAGTTTACGTAAAAGATTTGCAAATTTATCTTTACCCCAACGAATATGAATGGAAAAACCCATCACAAATAGCATCGGCAACATAAGATAAGTAAATACACTATTAAAATAAGGCGCTCCAACCGACAACTTTCCAAGCCCCAATCCATCAATTAATAATGGATAAACTGTCCCCATTAAAACAGTCAGCATCGCAATCACTAAAAATATATTATTTAATAAAATTAAACTTTCCATAGAAATTAAATATGGTTTATCAACAAGGTACAACTTATGTGCTTGAATAGTAAAAAGCAATAATGAGCCACCAACTACAACAAATAAAAACCCAAGAATATACATTCCGCGTAATGGATCAACAGCAAAAGCATGCACCGATGTCAATACTCCTGAACGTACTAAAAATGTCCCAATCAAACTTAAAGAAAAACCTAAAATAGCTAACAAAAATGTCCAAGCTAAAAATTTCCCAAGTTTTTCACTCATAATAAGAGAATGTATTTAAGCTGTACCAACAAGCCACGGCATAAACGACGCATTTTCAACCGGATCCCAAAACCAATAACCACCCCACCCTAATTCGCGATAAGCCCACCAACTACCAAGCGTAATTCCAGCAGTTAAACAACTCCACGCAATTATTGTCCAAGGCCTTGCCCATTCAGTCCAATAAGTTCTAACTTTTCCCATCCATAATGCTGCAATCGCAAAAGCAAAAGCCACTGAAAAACCAACATATCCCATATATAGCATCGGTGGGTGTAATAAAAACCCAGGATCTTGCAATAAAGGATTTAAATCCTGGCCATGTGTTTTCAAAAACACAAATTGCCTGGCAAAAGGATTAGACGTAACTAATAAAAATAACACAAAGCCTGTTGTTAAAAATCCCAAAACAATTAAAACTCGTGTAAGAAAATTCTTATCAAGATTCTTACTAAATAAACTAACTAAAAGCGTCCAAAAACTTAAAATAAACACCCAAAGCAGCATCGAACCTTCATGCCCACCCCACACGGCACAAAACTTATAAAACCATGGCAAATCAATGCTTGAATTTTTTAATACATAACTAACACTAAAATCACTAGTCAAAAAACAATAAGTTAAACATCCATATGCAATTAATATACAAACAAATACTCCGCGTACATAATGATTTGCTGCATCGATAAAATCAACACGTTGCTTAATTAAGCCATAGCTAGGAATAAGTACCAAACCCAAAGCAAAAATCAAAGCCCAACACAAAGCAAATAATCCAAATTCAGCTATCATGACTTAACCTTTACCTTAGAATTCTCTGCAAGTACGGATTTAAGTTCTTTAGGCATATAATTTTCATCATGTTTAGCAAGCACTTCGATTGCTTTAAATTTATTGGGCTCTAACAAATATCCTTGCGTAACGATACTCTGCCCTTCTCGAAATAAATCAGGCAAAACCCCATCATATACTACTTCAATGATATTTTTATTATCTGTAATTTTAAAATTAACCTCTAAATTTTGCGAGTTTCTTTCTATACTCCCAGGCACAACCAAACCACCAAGCCTAACTAATTTATCACTCTTAATAATTTGAGTACGTAAATCACTTGGTGTAAAAAATAGATTGATATTTTGCCGAAGCGCATACATAACTAGGCAACTAACGATACCAAGTATACTAATAGCCAAAATAATTAAAATTAATCGTCTACGCCTTAAAGGATGCATCATTATTATCTCATACTTGCAATAACTGATTTTATATACTTACTACGTTTAAACGCCCAAAATAAATGCATTCCTAACGTGCTTAAAACAATAGCATACGCAGAATATACATAAGCTCCATAACCATGCATACTGAAAATTGTCATTAAACTTTTCATAAAACTTCACGCACCCATTTTTGATTAACTTCACGAATTAATATTTCAGTTCTTGCTTTAACTAAAATAACTAAAAGCACGTAACTTAAAAACGCAAGCAATAGAAGATACAAAGGTTCTGCCATACTAAGCGCAATTTTAGGTTTTGCAAAAGCTGATAACGTAGCCCCTTGATGTAAAGTATTCCACCAATAGACCGAATAATGAATAATCGGCAGATCAACCAAACCAACCAAAGTCAAGATAGCTACAACTTTATCAGCTTTCTCTTTGCTATCAAAAGCATAGTGCACCGCTAAAATCGCACAATACATCATCAATAAAATTAACTCAGAAGTAAGCCTTGCATCCCAAATCCACCAAGTCCCCCACATAGGCTTACCCCAAATACTACCAGTGATTAACGCAAGTAAAGTTAGCAAAGCTCCAGATTCTGCAATAGACTTTAATAAAACTCCAGCTATTTTAACTCGCCAAACTAACAAAGAAATAGCCATAAGTCCCATAATTGCATACAAACTCATAGATCAAAACGAACAAGG
>CAZADN010000232.1:0-3231 GCA_964483895.1 uncultured Legionellaceae bacterium | reverse complement strand
ATTAAATTTACCATAAGCAATATTATTAGCAATGGTATCATTAAAAAGCGTAACATGTTGACTAACTAAAGACATAGAAGCTCGTAAATTTTCCAAAGTTAATTCAGTAATTGGAATATCATTTATTAATATTTTTCCTGCGCTGATCTCATAAAATCTTGGTAAGATACTTGCAAGAGTAGTCTTGCCACTACCTGAATGTCCAACCAAAGCAACAGTTGTGCCTGCTGGTATTTCTAAATCTATATCATTTAATACTTTTGGACCATTCCGATAAGCAAAAGAAACATTCGCAAACTCAATTTTACACGATTTACCAGGAGTCAATAATTGTGAACCAGAAGATTCCTCAATCTTATTTTCAAGCAATATAAATACACTTTCTGCACCTGCAAGTCCTCGTTGAATCACAGCATTTAAGTTGGTTAAAGTCTTCAGTGGTTTAATTAACTGCAACATCGCAGCAATAATAGCTAAAAAAGCTCCGGCTGTAACAATAATTACAGTTGATAGTTTTATTGACACAAATATTATTAAAGCTATGCCAAGTGCAATAATCATTTGCACAGAAGATACATTTATTGCTTTACTAATTGCAACTTTCATATCATTTCTACGTGACTCTTCTGTTGCTTCTTGAAACTTAGAAATTTCGTATTTTTCACCACCAAATATTCTAACTACTTTGTATCCTTCGATAACTTCAGCAGCTATTTCTGTAACTTTACCCATGGTTTTTTGGACACGGTGACTTACTTTACGTACTCTTTTATTTGTATAATTAACAACGATACCTATAAATGGTATGGTCACTAAAAACATTAAAGATAATTGCCAACAAATAACCATCATTACAGTCAATAGACCAATTACCAAACAGGTGTTTTGCACAAAATCTGTCAAGGCATCGGCGCTTACTTGCGCGACTTGTTCAACATCATATAAAATTTTTGAAAGTAATTCACCAGATGTTGCTTCATCATAATAATCAGCTGGAAGTCTAACAATGTGTGCAAATACAGATTGGCGTAATACATTTACAACCGAACGCGCAACCCATGTCATACAATAACTACCTAGAGAGCTCACTAAACCACGTGCAGATATACCAAGCAGCAAAATTATTGGTATTTTCCATACAAATTGCATATCAATTGCTATCAAACCTTTATCCAAAAAAGGCCTGAGCATATAAGTAAGACCAGCATCAATACCAGAGTAGATAATATTTGCAACTACCCCCAATACAAGTATGGGCCAAAAAGGTTTAACATATTTCAATAGCCTTTTATACAAGTAAAGTGCACGACCATTGGGTTTACGATTTGTAGTAGGTTTCATCTGCTTATTTCTGCGGCTCATCGATTAAAATTGGCTATTGTACTACCAATTTTCCAAAACAGCCAACAGCTTTTTAAATTCTAAAAGACCCTTCTAATGCTCCAGTGTAAATATTTGCGGATATAGTACCAAAATTACCAGAGGTATTTATGCGCGACTTTGGTGCAAAGGTTCCATAGGAACCAATCACTTTAATATAAAAATTTTGATAAAAATTATATTCAAAACTCGCTGAAAAATTTAAAGCTGATGATAGCGGGAACGCAACGTAATTAAATTGAGCGCCTGAGCTTGGATTAGTTTCATACAACACTTGCCAACAAAACCTTGTTTTATCCGTCGTAACATGAGAGCTTGTGAAAACAAAAGACCAAACATTTTTCCAATGCTCTGGAAAAATACTAGTCCCTGGTGCAGTTACTGTGTTGTAATATCTCATATTCTTTTTAGTAGACCATTTTGAAAAATAAATAGCCCCATTTACAACCCAAAATGAATTTACGATATGATCAACGCTTAAAAAAGAAACCGCAGCATTAGTATTTAATGCAGCATAATTATAATTTGCAAGTTTTCCAGCACGACTAACCCCCTTTATAACCGAGTCAACTGGGGTATAATAAGCTAGTGATATACCGTCGCTAGACGTTAGCTTGTAATATATACCAAAATCTGTCACGTAATTATAACCAGCGGTCTTATTGCGTTCAAATCCTGCAGTTTTTGTAAGGAATGAAAGCTCTAAATATTCCCTTTCAAGGTTAACTCCAACCCCAAGTGCTAATTCAGGCGTAATTTGATAACTTGCTAAGACTCCTGAACGATAAAATAAAACATTAGTAATCACGGAATTATAAGCAATTAGTGAATTACCAGGCCAAGATAAATCCCCATATAGGCTTGGTAGCATATTTATGCCAACTGCCAACTTATTATTTATACGATAACTAGTATACAGATATGGAATTGGGTCATAAACACTACTTTTAGCAGTTCCTGTTTTGCCATGTGCTGTACCTTTAAATGTTAAAGTTGGGACGAAAAATAGATTTCCACCTCTAAATTCAAAAGTCTTAATTTTAGCGATATCAGCTGGATTAGGAAAAAAAGTGCTGTTTAATAATTGACCTCCTGATGCGAAAACTTTAGACATCATAAGTAATAAAATTATTAAGAAATATCTCACTGATTAAGCCTTTTATCCAAGAATTGTAATATTGCAAATACTCTACTAGAATTACTAATAATAGAATAGTGATAATTATATGAAATTAAAAAAGTTTTTAGTTACAGCTACCTTACTTATACTAGCTAATGTTTCTTTAGCAGACGATTCTTTTTATTGCGCAAAAAATCACGCTTATATCAATGTTGGCATGACTCAAGATGGTGTTCTTGCCGCATGCGGTAGCCCAACATCTATTAGTGACTCAGGTAACTCTGTTGTTCAACAAATTCCGATGACTCAATTAATTTATACTGATATTAATAAAGGCGCGGTTTTCTTTTATCCTGGTATTGATAAAGTTTATAGTTTATTTTCTCTACCAAGTGGTTCAACTGGCAATATCATCGAAATTGACATAATCAACGATCAAATTTCTGCCATCAAAATAAATGGTGCAAGTTCTAATGCTCTTAGCATGTGTAAACAAGGTAGTGTGCAAATAGGTGATAATACGAACGCAATCTATAATGCTTGTGGTGCTCCGGATAATATAAATAAAACTTATGTTAACCGTCCCGTACCAAAACAACAAAAACCACAGGTATGGATCTATGAATCCCAAAACTATCAACCAGGATTTACCTTGACTTTTGTCAACGGGATATTACAATCCATAAAATATTCTTTATAGATTGAGTGAATATGAGTCCAAGCGCAGAGGA
>CAZADN010000231.1:0-3240 GCA_964483895.1 uncultured Legionellaceae bacterium | reverse complement strand
TCAGTTATCGTCGCGGCTGGAAATCAAAATAACGATGCAGCTCGTGATTATCCTGCAAATTGCAATAATGTTATCTCTGTTGCTGCCACCGGTTTTTATGGAGAACGAGCATCTTATTCTAATTGGGGCAAGTCTGTCACGATCGCAGCGCCTGGCGGTAATGGATCTTATAGTATTTACTCAACCATCAATGATGCTTACATTTACAAACAAGGCACGAGTCTTGCTGCTCCACACGTTTCTGGAGTAATTGCACTGTTATATGCCATTGATGAGACACTTAATCCCATAAAAGTAAAAGAAATTATTACATCGCAAGATAGCGTCACAACATTTCCAGCCTCAGACATGCTACCAACAAGTGCTACTTCATGCATAGATGCTCGGTTTCCAGAAAAATCTTGCGGTGCTGGTATTATCAATGCTTATAAAGCAGCTCAAAAAGTGCATGTTCTTCCTGATTTCCGCATAAATTCCTAAAAAATAAAATTTTTAACGTGGCGCTTCGCGCCATTGTGTTTCCGAAACCTCTATTCGATGGAATGCCATTGCTGTTTTCAACGACATGTACAATAAACGTCCGTTGAAAAAGATCATGTTGGTGCGACATAATCATGATGAAAATGGCATTCCTCATGTCATGACGCAAAGAGACTATAAATAGAAATTTATTAATTTTTTTGTTATCATATATAATAACATTATAATAAAAAAAATAATTATGACATGGAAGATAGAGTTTTATAATGCCTCTGTTGAGGAAGCCATATTAAAGATGCCACCAAAGATTCAAGCTAGAATGATTAAACTATTAGAGCTGATTGAAAAACATGGTGCTAATTTAGGCCCTCCTCATACGGATTCTATGGGAGATGGTCTTTTTGAAATTAGGGCCAAAGCTCAAGAATGGATAGGAAGATCATTATATTGTTATATGAAAGGTAAGCATATTATTGTCTTGCATGCTTTTATAAAGAAAAGTAATAAAATACCAAAAAGTGAACTGGATTTAGCAAAAAAACGAAAAGCGGAGATCGAAAATGAGTATTCAAAACCTAAAAGATAAAGCATTTACAAATAGTACAGTAAAGGCAGAGTATGATTTATTAGAGTCTGAGTTTGCATTAATAGACACTTTACTTTCTATGAGGAAAAAATCTGGTCTCACCCAAGAAGAAATTGCTAACCGAATGGGTACTCAAAAGGGAAATATTTCGAGATTAGAAAAGGGAAATAGTAACCCTAGCTGGAAAACGATTCAAAATTACGCACATGCATGTGGATTTGAAGTCCTCATGAAAGTAAAAACAATGCCTTCACATCATACTGATTGTTAACTCAAATGATCATAAGGTAATAATCATGGATAATAAATTATTTGAAAAATTGTATGAAAGCATGACTCAAATGAATTAAATTATTATGCGCGAACGGATTTCTTCGCACTAATATGCTTGGGCTAAATTAACCAAGATTAAACAAATGCCGATAATATTTTTAATCATATCCACATCCCTTTAAACATTAACAGCGCAGATAATAGCATTTGCATAACCATCGCCTGTTTCTAAAGAATTCAACACTTGATTTGAAGAAACATTAAACTTACCTTTACCTAAATAAAAAAATCTATACCCACATTCAAGAGGTAACTCACCGAACACTTGTTTTAGTCTTAAACTAGCACCAACTGTCGCTGAAAATGTGGTAGTAGTACGTCCTGTAAATATATTATCAAGCTGCACTAATGCATTACCAGTAATAGCATATGATTGAGAAATTGCAGACAATAACGCGACACTAAAAAACATCCTTGATTTTATAGATTTCATATCAGATTTAGTAAATATAGTTAAAATAAATAAGTTACAAGATATTCTTTGTAAAAACAACCTCAGTACATGACAAATGCATTTTTGATGTGGCCATATGCCACTGTCAGAATGGATCCCGGCCTGCGCCGCACTGCCATTAAGTTTAGAGATTATCAAGAATCCGTTCAGGCTGAGGAGAGGCTTTAGCCTCGTCTCGAAGCCTTGGTGCATAAGCTTCGAGACGGCGTAAACGCCTCCTCAGCCTGAGCGGATCGAGGTAAATTTTGAATAAAAAATTCTTAACTTAACTATTTTTCAAAACTATGGTCTGTTTATTTGGTTGCGTAAGTCTTAATTATAACTGACATATAGCAAATTCTATCTGAAAATCATGCGAACCACGTACTTCATGCATAGAATATGCATCACAAAGCCTAATACTCATATTATTATTCGTTAAATTTACTTTAGGAATAATCCCATCTATATTACTCATTTTAATAATTAGCAAATGTTGATTAACTTTATTAGTTAACGTTTTATTATAATAGCCACTTTCTATATCAAGCGTATTGAATATTGCTGTTTCACGAAGAATATCCAAATAAGTATCTACAGTATTATACAAAGGAATTAAGTTATCGAACCAAGTGTTTATATCATCTTGTCGATATGTATCTGCTTTATTTAACCAAAATATTAACTGCGGATTTAATATCTCACTCTCATCTACTGAATTAAATAAAAACCGCATAGATTGGATAAATGGATCTTGATGAATCTGATTATCAAAACGACTAGTTATTTTACCTAAGACTTGCAATTGCACAAATAATTTCGCATAACATCTATCACTAATAAATGCTTGTGACTGATTAATAAGATGCTCTATACGCATCAATTCTTTAACATACCTACTTTTAATTTCTGGCTTTTCAACCAACTTTACGATATCTATAATGTTTTTCAAAGCATAATGATGAACTATTGGCTCATTAGAAATACTGGCTGCATTAATATATGCAAACAATTTTTCTAAATACAAAGAGACTTTAGTTAAATAGTTCATCGGAAATTGATATGTTAGAAAATCATTCCTCAAAATTTATATAGGATAAGATATTTTATATACATTATCATATACTCAACAAACTTTAAAATACTAGTTTTAAAGTTTGTTATCCTTGCTTTTCAAACTCACAAACAAATTTTTGATGTTCAGATTCACTAGCATCTACCAAATAACTTTACTCACTATGAATTACAAGCTTATCTTGCTCTCTAGTAAATACTATCCGTACTAAAGCACTTTGAATAAAATCCAGTGATTGAACATTTAATTCTGTGAAATTAAATACCAAAGTTGATTTATCAACCCATGTAAATACATAATGAAAATCTAAAAATCCATTGGCAATATCAAAGT
>CAZADN010000230.1:0-3284 GCA_964483895.1 uncultured Legionellaceae bacterium | reverse complement strand
AGAGGGTGGCGTAGCGGTTCCAGAAGGTTTTGTTGGTTGGTTGAGTTTTCATGGTTTTGGGTTCCTTTTTAGTGAGTATTTGGTTGGAATAATGTATTTTTAGTTTAAGTCGTGCTTTATAATATACTTTGATATCACAAACTGGGATTTAGCCTTGCCATAGGCAACCGCGAAGTGGGAGCGCGGTTTAAATCTGCCGACTTCAGTCGCGAGTCTTCAACCGACTTTAGCCGGAATTCGAGTCTGCGGTTTAGTACATGGAATTGAAATACCACCAGCTTTTGCTGGTGGTATTTCAATTTATCGATTTCTATAAATTCCATAAATTATTATTACTTTCGACAAATAAAAAAACGTATTAATAAAAATACGTTTTACATAATTAATTGAATAAAACAATCTAAAATTGTTTCATCTGAATATTATTCACTCTCGCTCATATTTTTATAAATGTGTATTATTTTTATTACAATCGTATACCTGTTGTACAATGTCGCTATACCCCTCGATTAAACATGAAGCCATAAGTTCAGCTATCATCATCATTGCTTCCTGATAAATAGCACGAGACTTTAAAGAATAAACAAACTCTTTATAAAGGTTATCAGAGATAGCGTTCATTTTAAATGATTTTTGAAGTTGTTCAGATAGATTTTTTAGCATAGCACATAAAAAATAAAATGAAAATTCTTCATTAACACTATCTACAAAACTCTGACTAAAATATTTTTTTCCATCGGAAACATAGTCACTTAGGAAAAATGGCTTTAAGCGATTTAACCAAAAAGCATATAAACCGAACACCTTACACTCTGATATTTCCATATCATTATGAAAGCATAAATAATACTGTATGCGTCGATCTACTTGGTTGATAGAGTCTATTAGTTTACCATTATTAACATAGTAATAATTTTTAATACTACTATCACTTGGTATTTGGTGTACTCCCAAAGGATTACTTATACCATTTTTTGTTAACGGGTTCTTGATAACTTCCGCCTTATTCATGCAAAGCAAAAAATCTTCCCAAATACTATAAAGCGACTTTACGCGATCTTCGATATAATCGTTTTTAGGTGGGTAATATTTGTTATTCTTAATAAAACCAGCAATTGACTGACTCATTCAATCATCCCTATTGTATTATTTAACTGACGCTAGAGATTTTGATATAATAACACCAGCATCATGAGGTTTTTTAATTATATCATCAACGTTAGTTTTAGTTAGTACCCGGCAATTATTATCATAGTCTGGCTGCCACTCTAATATTGCTTTTTTTATTGGTGTTAAATGAAAATACATTTTTGTCTTGTTCGATAAAACTAATGTCCTCAATATAGCAAAAATGAGGAACAAAATAACCATAACAGTACCAACAACTACTAATCCACTTATAAATAAATTCATTACTTTTTATCATCCCTTCATTACGCATTCATTTATAATATATGCATTTGCATTACTAATCTCCCCTGTTTAACAAAAATAATTTATCCACTTTCATACAAAATAATATAATATACACAAAACTTATTTTGTAATATTCTCATTATAGTTCATCCTCATCTTTACAAATATCTGGTAAATCTGTATTAAATGGTTTGTAATTAACAGATTTTATTTGCAATATGGAATTTGGAATATACATCGAATTTAAAAACGGTTCGATAATTTCAATCTCTATAATATGTACTATTTTTTTAGTTGGAACATATATAACTTTTTCACTTTCAGTGTCAGATTTAATCTCAACGGCACTTAACAACCACAATAAACAAATATTAACAAAAGCTATAATAAAAAGCAAGAAATAAATAAGTAAACAACACACGAAAAAACCATTTGATAAATATTTAATAAATTGCTCTTTTGTATTAAACAGTCCTTGAAATGCAATGGTTATTACAAGATAAACTAGAAGAATTATATACAGGCCAATTATTAATCGTGTTGCACAGTAGCCCATTGCAACATTATTATTTTTTGTTTTTCGTCTATCTTTGCTGAAACACGGCTTTCCATTGTCATAAAAGGGATAAACAAGTGTAAATTCAATTAAAACAACTAATAAATTTAACCAGATTAATAGAGATTTAGCAAATAAGTCCATCAATGCTTGATGATCTGTAGAAGGATTAAAATATATATTAAGATTATTTAGTAATGTTGCTAAAAAAACAAAATAAGATATTGATTTTGCGACTGATTTTGCCCCATCAAAAATATAAAAACGGCGATAAAACCCGTCCAACATTATCCGCTCTCCCAACTTGCAATTAGTTCAACTCGATTATAAACTTTTATAACGGTTATCTATATTAATTACTTTAATACGGTCGAGCTACAATTGCAAAAATATTTTTATATATTTGAATAATACAATATTTATGTAGAAAAAGCAAGATATTTTGTCTTGTAGACTTTAAAAATATTTCTTAAAGTAACACATATATTTGGTATTAATGTTCCACAAATGATCTTAAATGTATAAATGTCGAAATAAGGGGGCTAAGACATGGTTTTAAAATGACAACAAAGGATAATCCCAACTTATGGCAAACATGAAGGAAATAAATTGATCCGTATCCTCGACTATGAAACTGACAAAGTTTATGTTGAAGAACACAAATCGTATGATGCGGAAGCGTTTCTGTCTTTTTTGAAGAATATTCTCAAAAAATATCCCGAGGGCAATATTATCATGATCTTAGATAATACCAGAGTACACTGCGCCAAGCTGCAGATAGAATTTTTAGATGAAAACAAAAGACTTGTTTTCAATTTTTACCACCATACAGTCCAAACCTTAACATAATGGAATAACCTTGGGGATGGCTTAAAAATACAGTCATCAGCAATGTTGACGAAATCAAAGGCGCTGTACACAATTTTATTGACTAGATAAACACTATTCCAAATCAAGTTATTGACAAGCTATGCGTGCAAATGTAGCCCGATCCTAATAATTGGGTTTGTTTAGTGCCGAATATATATACTATAACAAATGTTTTATTACTTTAAAACAATGGTAGCTGTTGATTGCTAACATGTAGTCGTTACCCATCATATAACAATCTGAAACCTAAATAAAAAGCCAGTGCCAAGCCGTTTCCCTAAAGAAAACAACTCGAACACTGACCGCCTTTCACAAACATAACATATTAAACTGAACTAATATCAATTCCAAAACTTAATCAACCTCAATAATTCTACAAACCCAACCCCTACAACCGTATCAACTCCGCAATACTCATAGCAATATTATCCAATATATCAAA
>CAZADN010000229.1:0-3290 GCA_964483895.1 uncultured Legionellaceae bacterium | reverse complement strand
TTTGAATATTTTGGAAGGATAGATCAGCAAGTAAAAATAAAAGGTTTTAGAATTGAGTTAGAGGAAATTCAATATTGTCTCGCAAAACATTCTTCAATAAAAGAAGTCAATGTTTTTGCTGTAGAAAATAATCTGCAGGAGTTGCAATTAGTGGCTTATTTCATAGCACAAAAGAATACGCCTACCCCGGTCGAATTTAGAAGATTTTTAGAAGAGCAATTACCTAATTATATGATTCCCTCGGCTTTTGTTGCTGTTGATGAATTTCCATTAACCGATAATGGCAAGCTTAATCCATCAATGCTCCCTTTGCCGGATTATTTTAACAGCAAGGCTTATGTTGCTCCTCGTTCGATCATGGAAAAAAAGATAACCCAACTCTGGTCAGATACCTTAGGTATTTCACTGATAGGTGTGCATGATAATTTTTTTGAGTTAGGTGGACACTCATTAGCGGCGGCTAGAATTATTTCTTTATTAGAAAAACTGGTAAATAGTGAGCTATTATTAAGTGATTTTTATCACTCGCCCACCATCGCAGAATTTGCTAAACGGATAGAAACCAAACAACCATCCAAACAATCACCCAAATCACCCAAACCACCCAACCATTTTTCATTTAAAAAATCACCTATTCGATTAAATGATTTCCAATTTATGTTTTGGATTGCGGATGTGGTTGAAAAAAAAGTAAAGAAATTAAATATTTTTGGAAGGCAAAGAATGGTAGGGCAAATCGATAAGGAAGCCCTACAAATTGCTTTTCTGCAACTGCTTAAAATGAATGAAAACTTAAGATATCGTACTAATAAAATAACTCCGTCCCAGGTATTACAAAAGAATTCAAGGTTTAAAATTTATGAATGCAGTCTCTTTCACTTAGATAGGGAAGAGGCTGAAAAAGAGGTAATGAGATCCTATGATGACTTGATTAATTATGGCCCATGGCCTAAAAATTCACCACAGATATTAGTTAAATTATTTTTTTTACAGGATCATCATGTGGAGTTGCAGGTAGTTATGCCCCATATGGTTTCAGATCATGTATCTATCGATGTGTTTTTTAAAAAATTATCGAGTTATTACATCGAATATAAATGCGGATTAACTATTGATGACTCAAATAAATATCAACAATTTAAGGAGTATCTAAACCATCGTCAAGATAAAGCGGACTTACAACTCAATAAAAATATCAATTTTTGGAGAGATTACCTTAAAGATACGTCTTTTTTTTACTTTCCTGAACATGTTGTTGTAAAAAATATGGATGAGCAAAGCTATTCCTATTCGACCTATATGGAAATTCCTGAGAAATTATTGGTGAATTTGCAACAATTTTGTGCGTTTTTGAAGGTTAGCATGACGGATGGTTTGTGTGCGTCTTTAAGTTTAGCCTTAGCTAATGTTTTTAAGGACAGGTGCGATGACACTAAAAAATTATTTTTAAGTATTATCAAATCCACACGGGATCAGCCAATTTATGATGATAAAGTGGGTTGTTTTCTTAAAATTGATGCCGTGAAACTTGATATTAATAATACCTCCGACTTAGCTGTCTTAGCGCAGCGGATTCATCAGTCGATTATCGATACGATGCCCTATCAGGACTGTCCTGGTCTTTTGAAGCTTGCTTGCGTAAATGGTCTCGGGTGGGCTAGTCGTTCGGCTAAAAATTATCTAATACATGGTTTGATTTTTATTTATACAAAACTATTTCCATCTTTAAAATTAAATCCAAAACTGCTTTCTATATATGCGGGATTAATGAATTTTTGGAAAAATGATAGTTTTTATATTTATGTGAACATATTAACTAATTTTGTAGATGGAAAAAAACAAAAAAATACGGAATTATTTGGTCTTAAAACAGTACCCTCAAAATTAATCCATCATGATTTATCCAAAATAAACCATGTATTGGAGTTTTGTTTTTTAAGAGATGACGAGGGCAACAAGCCTTACCTAGTGATATCAGGCAATCTGATACCATCGGCACGTGAACTAATCGCTACAGAAATTATTCGTATTTTTCAGAGTGAAGCAAAAATAATCTCTCACAATGAAAAGTCCAACTCGATGCTAATCAAAGACCCACAGTGAAAATGGATAATCCTAGAAAAAGCCCTAAAGAAAGAAATTGCAGAGCAAGCATTTTTTGACTTTGCTAACGATTACGTAATGCGCGAAGTGCAACATAACCCACACCGGCGGCAGCCACAGTAGCGAAGGTACTATACATTAATAGATTGCTTTTTTCCCCTCTAACGCTTTAATTAAACGCAATATCCGAATAATCATTATTAAACAAAATCTGGATATATCTAAACATGATATGAATTCAAAAATAATTATCACACTTTTTTCATTATTTGCCGAACTTGAGCGCGACATGATAAGCTTACGAACAAAAGAGGCGTTGAATTCAAAAAGAGCACAAGGAGTGAAACTTGGCAAGCCAAAAGGTACGTTACAAAAAAGTAAATTTGATAAGGATTTAGATAAAATTAAAGAATTGCTGGGATATGAATTATCTGCCAGAAAAATTGCAAAAGTGCTTGGATATAATAGCCATATTGCACTTAACACTTATATAAAAAAACGAGCATTGAGTGATGCAATGCTAATAGAAAAACATGGGGAATAAGTGGTATTCAGATTAAGTTACGTATTTACTTGTATTATGTTGTTAAGTAGTTTGAATCTATATGCTGAAACAATACCATCCACTACTTTCCTTAATTGTAAAATTGTAAGGCAATTTTCTGCTAATAGCTTGGCTGCTATTAGGACAGCAGCTTCTAATCTACTTTGCGTTTTTCTAAAGGTCGATATTAATTCGTAGCGTTAAGATAAGTTAGGGGTGTCAAGCCGGTGACCCGTTGCTTTAAGCTAATCTCTTCGTGGAATAAAACCAGCAAGTGCCACCATCTTGGGCAAATTGCGTCTCTTGGTGATCAGTATCGGATACTTTACCGGAAGGTAAATAGCATAATACTTCATTTTTTGTATTGACTTCATAAAATGTTGGCATAATCAATAACCCTTATTTAAAATACACAACTGGATAAAAATAACTAATTTATATGGAATTAAAATGTCACACCGTACACTAATTATCTTAATGAATTATTAAGTACGGAAAAGGAAATTTTTGATTATTTCCACAATTCGACACGGCGTAAAACTACTCGGACAGTTACAATTTTTATTTTAATAGGTATACTGAAAGCATCATTTATTAAACCAGGCTTAATTTGATGCTAATAAAATATGCCTTATTTATTTTT
>CAZADN010000228.1:0-3301 GCA_964483895.1 uncultured Legionellaceae bacterium | reverse complement strand
TTTATCTGTCAAAATTTCATCCCAAAGACTTAAAACATTGTCGTTTATTGTAGGGTATGGGTTGTTATGTAATTGTGTATATAATTGCAACAGTTTGTGTAAGTCCTCACGCTGTGCTATTGAAATGTCCAAAATAATCACCTGGTCTGTTTAATATAGTAGTAAGATTCATTTATACATCAAAAGCCGCCATGTTTACACTCGAATGCTTTCGACAAATCTTGTGCTTTGTGGAAAAAACCTTTAAGCCGTTATTCGCCATCATAATAGTCAACTTCTGTACCATTTTTTATTACTTTCCTTAGTCCTTTTCCATATATAATTGATTTGTTTGAATCCGGCATAAAAGAAACTTCGGGAGAATGATAGGTATCAAAATCAATATATATCAACATCTCTGTATCAGATGAATTTGTCAGCTTGTGCGCCCCTGCTTCACACGGAGGAAAAGTAAGTATATCACCTGCAGATACAAGCATATCCCCATCCGGTGTACGCAAAATCCCCTTACCGCTTATAATGTAAAATGTTTCTTCGCTTTGAAAATGATAGTGATATGGGTAAGCTGCCTTTCCGGGTGGAACTTCATATATGGAGACTTTGCATTGATTGCCGTTTTCGCCGCTCAATACTGTTTTTTTGATGTATTCGTATCCTTCGTGTACATTTTGGTATTTCCCAGTTAACCCACTAACATTGGTCACAACAATCTTTTTATCCATGATGTTCACCTTTCATACACCAAAAGCTTTGTGCTTTTGTGTTAAAATTGCTAACACGGGTTATGCTCCTTTTGCCTATAAAGTTTCATTGAGACAACCAGTCTGCAACGGGTTCGTGGTTAATGCGACCACGCTTTATAAAGGCATATGTAATTACTACTATAACAATAACTAACACAACCGTCGCAACAACTGATGATTCTATACCAAATTTACCTCCTGTAACAAATTGGCTTTTTAAAGCATTAATTTCTGACGTGAAAATGCTTCCATAAACAGTACCACTTACTGGAGCGCCAAAAAAGAACTGTGTACCATTCCATGCCGCATGAAATCCTATGGCTGTCCACAGGTCGCCAGATATCCAAGTTAGCTGTGAAAAGATTGCAGCCAGCAAAGCTAGATTGATAAATGATACAATGTTAAATGTTCCTATCCCGGCGTGCATAATCGAAAATAAAAGAGCAACTGTAATCATCGTAAAAATTCTTCCGCTTTGATGCCCAACATACGCCATTGCACCTCGTGCCATTGCTTCCTCATAATATGCACCTATTACCATAGTAATGGCAATTATGAATGTGTGGAATACAATATTAAAATTTATTGGATTGAGTTGCACTTTATAACCTCCAGAAGCAACAATTACAATCCAAATAGGGAGTGTGCAAATGATACCTGGGATTAAACCTACGATTAAATGCTTAAGCCAACTGGCGGTAAATAGTAATCCGATTTTTTTCATAGGAGTTTTGCATATTATTTTTATGACAATAACTACAGGAACAATTGTACATATAAGATTTAATGATACAAGTAATAGCATACAGAGAGAGCGTAACGGTGTATAATCTCCTGACATTAAAAAACTATGAAAGCTCTTTGGAACTAACGCCATCAAGATCAGACCCAGCACAATCATAAACACTTGACCAAGTGCATATACTCCGACGATTTTCAGTACAGATAAAACTTTGTCTTTAACTCCCATACGCTACTCCTTTATTAATAAAATGCGCTACAGCTCGTTTATGAAAACAGCTTGCTTATACAATAAGTTTTTTCTCCAACCTAAACCTACCTTTACAACAAAAGCTGCCAAACTCACGTTTGACAGTTTCCGACAATTCTTGTGATTGTGAGACGAAAAAGCTAACAGTACTTATGCTCATTTTGCCGCTCCCATTCATCTACCTTTATTTCATAAAAACAATAATCGCCGCTAATTCGTTCACATTCAGGGACTTGCTTATATGCTGTCTCTATGTAACGCATACCGCACTTTTGCAAAACGCGACCGCTCGCGGGGTTGTCGATATGATACTTTGTATGTACCCGAGCAACACCAACAACAGAAAACGCAAATTCCAATACAGCTTTGCACGCTTCCGGCATAATTCCTTGGCACCAGTAATTACGACTTAGTGCATAATGCACTTCAATGCTTTTATCTGTTTCGTCAATTCCACTGAGATAAATATAGCCGATAGCCTGCGATATGCTTTTCAAAACAATAATCCAAACATAAGTTTTTGGGTTTGAGTATTCATTAACAATGCAATCTGCTAAATAATTCCTTGTTTCTTCTATGTTTTTGTGAGGCTCCCATGTCCAGAATCTGCTGACTTCCGGGTCTGTCACCCAATTACAGAACATATCGTCTGCATCTGTCATTTGATGTTGTCGCAGAATGAGGCGCTTTGTTTCTATACGCTGAGTTCCCACATGATTAAGCATCGTTCTTTCACCTCACCAAGTATTAATAATCCTAACCTATGCACAAAAGCCAATAAACTCACATTCGCCAGCTTTCGACAAATTGTGCTTGCGAGTCAAAAAGGCTAACATAAGCAATTTTTGTAAATCGTTTGGTTATGCTTGTTCTTCTATCACTACAAATTCGTTTTGATACATGGTAAGTAACTTTTCAAGCAACTGTGCCATGTCAGGTTTGCAATTATAGTATTCGTTGTCCAGAACATCGTATTCTCCTGTTCTTGCTGTATTCACAAACTCTAAAACGCTTCTAATGAAACCCCTCGCTTTAGAATAATAAATATTGACCGCCCTTTGTAGTATTTCCGCTTGACTATTTGCACCAAGCCAATTTAAGGCATCAATCACTTCTTGATAATCGGTATTTCCAATAATAGATGTGTTTTCGAAATACTGCAAATGTCCGCCGTTTTGTAATTCACTATCATACCAGAAACATAATGACGCTTTCTTTTGTATATCATTCATTTTAGATATTTCTTCACAAGCGATAATATCTATAAAAGCATTCCACATCAAGTAAGGCTCTTTGTCCATAGCGCATTTGGCAATAACGATTGGCTCTATCATATAAGGCTCCTATACGCCAAAAGCTGCCAAACACAAGTTCGACAGCTTTCGACTAATCCTGATGGAAGTGGAGTACCCCAAGAGGTATTCACGAATTAAAATCATCGCACTTTGTCATATACGACCGAAATTCAGCAGCATTTTGGCTTATTTCTTCTATGCTCATATCTTCAAATAAATTTTCTTGCCATTTGGTATAATCAATACAAGCAATATGTAAGGCATCTTTCTTC
>CAZADN010000227.1:0-3305 GCA_964483895.1 uncultured Legionellaceae bacterium | reverse complement strand
AATCTCGAAGTTCCACCAATGAAATTGCACCAAATCAAGTCTATCAACTTTTAAACGTTGTAAACTTCTATCAATTATATTCTCAATGTAATTACCGTCGATTTTATCCAAGGAATTAAGATCTGGTACAAATTTCGTATGGATTTTTAATTTATTTTTACCAACAGCTTTTACAACTTCACCTAATAAGTTTTCTACTCCAAGATAGATATCAGCACAATCAAATGTTGTAAATCCGCATTCAAACGCATCTAAAATTGGCTTAATATTAATCGGCTGGGTCGAATGACCACAAGCCAACTGCCAGCAACCGCGAATAATTTTACTCATGACATCTCCTTGTAGCTGTTACTTGATGATGATAAAAAGTTTTTTTGCCAATCCGAGATATTCTAAATATCCCTCCACAATTTATATCAGGACAAGCTATATCAGAATCAGTACTTATCCAATCATTTGGATCGGTATTTCTTTGTTTTATTGTTATAATTGGCAATAAAGCTGCAAGACAATAAATTGGAAAAGTCTGACCATTTGGCAATGAAAAATTTTCCCCGGACAATATAAAATAATCTCCTACTTGATGATTACAAACCATTGGTTTAATCCCATTATTAAATACTTCTACTTTTATATCGTAGAGTTCAAAAGCATCATTGTATTGCATGATTTTTCCTTTTTGATAGTAAAAAAAACTGCCAATGCGATTAGCATAAATGGTATGCAAATTGCAAAATTAGTACTAAATAACTTAACATTTATGTGGCAAATTATAGGTGCTAATGCTGCCGTAAAAGAGGCTCCTAATGAATAGCTAGTAGCAATTGCTGTATTTCGCGCTTTGCCAGCAAATAAATCTCCAAAAAATCTTGGGGTACAAAGGCAAAATATCATATGAAAAATGTGCATTAAAATTTGCGCGCCAATAACTGCTATATACGAAGAAGATACTAAAGACAAACCCAACAATGGTGCGCTTAAAGTTACTCCTAAAGCACCAAATCTCATCATATTTCGATAAGAAATAGCAAACTTATCAGCAATAAAACCAAAACATGGAGGTAAAACAATCCATAGCCCTAACAATAATTCATTAGATTTAAATATATCCTGCCTAGAAACTCCAAAACTTTGATAAATTATTTCATTGAGATAAATTAATGAACCATAAAATACAAAAACCAACATCGAAGCAACTAATATTGCCTCAAAAATCGCCCTTTTATCTTTTATGGACTCAACTGCAACATTTACGACTTTACTTACATTTGGCACATAATATTCTTGCATTAAAGAACGAAAAAACAACAATCCAAAACCAACTATCCCAGCGATTAAAAAGGCCGTTCTAAAATCACCCACATATTTACTTGCTAAAAACCCTGCAAGTACACCACCAACATGTGTTGATGATACAACACATGCCCCATAAAAACTGCGTTTTTTATCATCAAGCTCATAGGCATATGTCATAGCAGTACCGTACTCACCACCAACTGCAAGACCTTGACTGATCCGACAAAGTAAAAACAGCATAGTTGCGGCTATTCCTAAGACCTTAACCCCAGGAATAAAAGCCAAGCTTAATGTAACAAATGCCATTAAAAGCATTGAACTAATTAAAGCAATTTTTCGCCCATATAGATCTCCAATACTTCCAAAAATAAATGCCCCTAATGGCCTAAATAAGAAAGCAATTGCGTAGCCAATGTAGGCATATAGTAATTGATTACCAGAGCTACCAACAAATTCACTAACAATCGATGATGACAGTAAACTAACCAACATCATATCAAGATGCTCAAATGCAACTCCTAAAAGCATTATAATAAAGCTTTTTTTTCGCATAACTACCCCCTATTTTCCATACTTGTTGAGATTTCAACATCATCAATAGCAACTTGTTTCTTTTCTGCAAAAATACCAAGACAACGCCGCTTTATATTTACTGATTTATCAATCCATCTAGAAACAGAGCCATCAGTAAATTTATGAAAATTTGCATCCATTGCAGGGTTATTAGTTTCTTTATCTGTTATGAGTTGCTCAACTGCTGCAGGGGCAAGTATCAGCGCATTACAACCACCACTTCCAGCAAGTGGTGAACTATGCCCAGACGCATCACCTATGCAATAAGAATTATTTTTAGAATAAATATTGCGTTTTTCATTATTGATGTAAACAGGACTTGTAACCATTGAGATTATCTCTGGTGTTTCATCTATCTTTTCAGCAATCAATACTTTATTTAATACATCCAAGAGACGTTCCTTGATGCCTTCTTGACTAAGATTCTTTCCTGATGTTATTGCTATATTAATTTCATGAACTTTAGAATTAAAAATTATATTTGCTAACTCTAAGTTATCACCAGAAGTATCAATAACGCACACTACAAAAGTTTGACTACCATGATATCTAGCATTCCCAAAAATCCAGTTTTCCCCTGTGCATTCATTTTCTATTTGATATTTATCCATTCCTAGCTGAGTAGCCGTTTCAGAATGCGCGCCTTCTGCTATCAAGACTAAATCAGGACGTAATTCTATTTCATCATAAAACCGTCTTACCACTACTTTATTACTTAGTAATATCTCAGCCTCAACATTACCAAGTATATGCACACCAGCGTCTAATGCTTTTTGGGCTAAGAAATTTTGTAAATCTCTTATTTTTACACTATAAACTCCATCTTCATTATAAAGTTTATCAAAAAACTCAGGTAAAAATGGTGTATTATTTTCCTGTAATTGACTAACATCACAAGTTTGCAAATGCTGCATTCCTTCGGACGTTGCAAGCATATATTTATGAAATATAATTTTCCCAGCAACATTTTTTTCAAACTCATCTAATAATCCAAATTTACCTAGAAAACGTCGCACATCCACATCTAAATTAATAATATTAAAACGAGTAAATTCAGTACGTTTTTCAGTAATAATCACCTTATAACCCTTGCGGATTAACTCAAATGATGCGGCAAGGCCTGCAATACCAGCCCCACTAATCACTGCAAGCTTTTGTAAATTTGTAGAATTTATTCCGTGATGTAAAATCGCTGATTCTAGCGAACAATGTATTAATTTAATTAATTTTTGAAATTTCTCAAAATCAATATTTAAATCTGAACTACTGGTATTTTTAAATTGAATTAATTTATGATTAGAGTTTTCCTCGAAAAATAGCCGCATGATTTATCTCCGTTAATTTGTATTCTTGTAATGCTACACAAGTACGGAGTAGCTGTCAAATTATTTCCTCACCTTACGCAGAGTCTTTCATTAACTGTAACTCTTTGAACA
>CAZADN010000226.1:0-3307 GCA_964483895.1 uncultured Legionellaceae bacterium | reverse complement strand
GTTAAAAAAAGGTTATATCGTCCACGGTATTAAGCGTCGCAGTTCACTATTTAATACAGATAGAATAGATCACCTCTATCAAGATCCGCACGTATCTCATCGTAATTTTATTTTACATCATGGCGATTTAACTGACTCAACAAATTTAATTCGTATCATCAAAGATGTTGAGCCAGATGAAATTTATAATTTAGCAGCGATGAGTCATGTAGCAGTTAGTTTTGAAACACCTGAATATACAGCAAATGCTGACGGTATTGGAACATTACGTATTCTTGAGGCGATTAGACTATTAGGATTTGAAAAAAAGACCAAATTTTATCAAGCTTCAACATCTGAGTTATATGGTTTAGTACAAGAAACTCCACAAAAAGAAACCACCCCATTTTACCCACGTAGCCCATACGCTGTTGCCAAATTATATGCTTATTGGATAACGGTTAATTATCGCGAAGCTTATGGCATATATGCGTGTAATGGGATTTTATTTAATCATGAAAGCCCTATCCGTGGTGAAACTTTTGTAACACGTAAAATTACGCGTGCGTTAGCGCGTATTAAGCTAGGATTACAAGAGTGTTTATATCTTGGTAATTTAGATGCTAAGCGTGATTGGGGACATGCCAGAGATTTTGTAGAAATGCAGTGGCTTATGCTTCAACAAGATACGCCTGAAGATTTTGTGATTGCTACTGGTAAACAATATAGTGTCCGTGATTTTGTAAATATTGCCGCTGAAGAAATTGGTCTTAATATTTCTTGGCAAGGCCAAGGAATTAACGAAATTGGTATGGTCAACGGTAAAGCCATCGTTAAAGTCGATAAACGATATTTTCGTCCCGCAGAAGTTGAAACTTTACTCGGTGACCCAAGCAAGGCCAAAGAAAAACTTGGGTGGTCTCCAAAAACCACTTTCCGTGAATTAGTTAAAGAAATGATCCATGCTGATTTAAATAGTGCAAAGCGTGATGAGTTAGTTAAAGAGCATGGATATGCCGTTTATGATTATCATGAATAAGGAATTTAAAATATGTCTTTAAAAATTTTTGTTGCTGGCCATAATGGTATGGTTGGTTCAGCTATCGTTAGACGCTTAAAAAAAGCAGGTTATAACAATATTATTGTTCGTGATAGAAATGAACTTGATTTAACCAATCAAAAACTAGTTCAAGAATTCCTAGCAACAGAAAAACCAGATTATATTTTTCTTGCTGCAGCAAGAGTTGGCGGAGTACATGCCAATAACACTTATCGCGCTGAATTCATTTATCAAAATTTAATGATTCAAACCAATGTGATTCATGGTGCTTGGCTTGCAGGAATTGATAAACTATTATTTTTAGGCTCTAGTTGTATTTATCCTCGCTCTTGCCCACAACCAATTATTGAAGATTATTTATTATCATCAAGCCTTGAACAAACAAATGAACCATATGCTATAGCAAAAATTGCCGGCATTAAAATGTGTGAAAATTATAATCGTCAATACGGAACTAAATTTGTAAGCGTTATGCCTACAAATTTATACGGCCCAAATGATAATTACGATTTAAATAATAGCCATGTATTACCAGCATTCATTCGCAAAGCACATGAAGCTAAACTTCGTCAAGATGATAAATTTGTAGTTTGGGGTAGTGGCACGCCTATGCGCGAATTTTTATATGTTAATGATATGGCTGATGCGTGTGTATTTTTAATGGAAAAAGGCGTGACTGATGGTATCTTTAATATTGGTACCGGCGAAGATGTAACCATTCGTGAGCTTGCGCATACCGTCATGGATGTAGTTGGCTTTAAAGGCGAAATTATTTTTGATGCATCTAAACCAGATGGGACACCACGTAAACTCTTAAATGTAGATAAAATGAAAGAACTAGGCTGGACTGCGAAAACAAGCCTGCGTGATGGAATAGCCGCGGCTTATGCTGATTTTCTAAATGAAAATAGCCGTCATCATAAAAAAAGCCAGGAAAATGCAATAGCATAATGAACAAACCACAAATTACTGTTGCACTACCATCATTTAATCAAGGAAAATTTATCGAACAAGCTTTGGAGTCTTTAGATAATCAGGGCATAAACCTTGAAATTTTCGTCGTTGATGGTGGCTCAACTGATAATACCCTAAAAGTTTTAGAAAAATGGCAACCAAAACTTGCCGGCTGGCGCAGCCACCCTGATGATGGTCAGGCTGCAGCAATTAATGAAGCGATAGCTCAAGGCAGCGCGCCATATGTATGTTGGTTAAATAGCGATGATTGGTTATTACCTGGTTGTTTTAGATTATTAATCGAAGCACTCCAAAAAAATCCGGGTAGCCCTGCTGCATATGGGAAAGCATGGAACATAGAAGAAACAACTGCTAAATGCACCGAAGTATGGGTTGAGCCATTTAATGAAAAACGCTTAGCCAAGCGCTGCATTATCTCGCAACCAGCAACTTTGATAAGACGCCATGCATGGGAAAAAATAAATGGCGTAGATGGCAATCTACATATGGCAATGGATTATGATTTATGGTGGCGGATATATAAAAATTGCGGTCCTTTGGTCATGATAGACGAATTTGTCGCTGTAAATCGCGACCATAATACAACAAAAACGAATACAAAACGTTTTTTACATTATAAAGAAGCCATGGATATAGTTAAGAAATATTATGGCAAATTACCTCTAAAATGGTGGTTATATCAACCTTACGCGGTTTGGTATAAAACACTTATGAATCAATTAAGGTCTTGATAGTTATGTATAACAAAATAACAAGCATGTTGGAAATAGGATTAAATAATTCGGAAAATATTGAAATTGATGCTACCAATAAACTAATTGCAAATGCCATTTCCCGAGATAAGAAAAAGGAGTTAATTCAACTTAAGTCTTTGCTCACTAACGCATATTCCCTTCAAAAAAAGGCTAATGAAGCTTTTGCGCTTGCGGACCAAAATATCGATCGCAAACTATGGAACACAGCTTATGCAACTGCAAAACAATCTGACACTGCTACTCATTTAGCATTAACAGCGAAACTACAACATTTTTTAAATCCTCCTTTAAATCTTAGGCAATTAAATAATATTTATACGCTTCATTTCTTAGCTTGTATTATTTTTATAGCCATAAAATACAACTCTCAACTTTTAGATAATAATCCTACATTTTTCTTTGCTCTTTTAATGTTACCTATTATTCTGACAAAAATTTTGCATTATTTTTCTGCAACCATCACTTCTTTATGTATGCATAAAATCTCTAATGAAGTTTATAATACTAAAGCGTTTCAAGACATTTTGTTACAAACTAA
>CAZADN010000225.1:0-3367 GCA_964483895.1 uncultured Legionellaceae bacterium | reverse complement strand
TTACCGTGTGCATCTTTAACTACATAAGTTTCAACAGATTCTGTGATTTCATTTTTAGCCCACTCATGCGCGCATTCAGGACAAATAAAAAATTCACCATCTTCGTAGGTATACTCCGAACGACATTTTGGACAGTTTGGTAATGTAGTCATGTATTTAATCCTATCAAGTATTTTTGCTTAAATTATACTATTTTCTCTTGTGTATAGCCATTCTTTAAAATGGGCATTTGCTCTGAAGTCACGAATTTTTTATACGGGTTGCATAGCGTAATCATTAGATTCGTCATTCAAATTTGCTTTTTCTGCTGAATTCTGCAGAGCTTTTCGCAAACCTTTGACTGGGCTTGCCGCCCTACCAAGATCTACTCTAGAACTATTTTTAAAAAATCTAGAAGATGATTTTTCAGTTTGACTATCTCGTAACTCTTTATTAGGAATTATATTAGGATTATCATCTGGCGCAGAAAACATTTTATGCACGCCCCTTGGACCAAAGACACCCGCCATTCCACCAGAAAATACTAAGGATGTTAAAGTTAACCACCATTCTTCGCCATGTCTTGGCTCTCCAAGCGTACATTCCCCGAAATTTTTCTCAGCTTTAGTAAAACCAGAACAAACTAAACGCCCAACCTCGCAGTACTCTTCTTCAAAAAGGTTAGGTGGCCTAACAATTATGCGCTCGTCTATTTCATTTTTCTGCAATTTTAGTCTGTCAAATACATCTTGTAATTGTGAATTATTAGCACAATTAACCTCGCAATCAACCTCTGGAATAACTATTTCCTGCAAGACAACTTCTTTCTTTTTATATGCATTATAACTTTGCATATAGCGATAAATTGACCGTGCCAAAGCAGCAAAACCAATAACTGTCATAGTAATTATAAAAACTGGCGGACATGTTGTGCCAGTAAGTAACATGATTGTTACCACAACAAACATAAGTGCCGATATCACGCCTTGCGTTGACAACCCATTTTTCAATCCTCTTAAAAACGCTTCGGTTGCAGAAATGCGAATTTGTGACTCTAATATTTTTTGTTGATTAGCGTATGCTAATATTGAGGCTCTATATACTGGTAAAAGTTTTTTAACTTTTTCAAAATCGTGTTGCTGTAGCGCGTTTTCAATTTCACGACTTAAAATATTAACTTCTTTTTTTTGTATATTTAAATTTATTTAGGTTTTACTACTAGCAAAAGCTTTTGGAAAACAATATTCTTCGTAAATTCTGCCGAATAAACATACAGTTATCATTATAGCTGCCATTGCCATCATCGCAATAAATGCAGCTGGGTTAAAGGTTGCCATAAATATGACACCTATATAAAAATAAGAACCATCAATCAAAGCAGATAAAATAACCGATGCGTAACAGAAAAAAACCAGCCATCCTGGTAAAGTTTTTATTTGCTTCTTTTTCTTTATCTCTATCCATTCATCAAAGCTTAGACCTAATTCATCTGAAGAATCTATGAAACTTGTTAATTCCTCTATCTGATGACCATACAAATTTAACGCATGTTTATTGTTTATTTCTTGCTTGACAGATTTAATGAAATATTCGCTTCGAGGATCTACTGTACCTTTACCGTCCTCATCAACTATAATTAATCTGCGCCGATTATCTAGTTTATCATCAGCCAAAAAAACCAATGAATTTTTATATTGAAAGTATCTATCAAGTTCTTTAGATAAAAAATATATTTTATCTATATCACCTTTAAGAAACTCTAACTCTAAACGATGACGAATATTATCACTTTGATATTGTTGAACCTTCTGGATTATGTTGTCTTTTTTAGTGGTATCAAACTCTAATTCTTTAGAAGTACCTGTAGCATTAACATAATAAATAACGCAACCACCTTTTTTCTCATCCGGAACATAAACTAATGATTTTTTTAATTTCAAAAGGTTTTTGTCATCGGTCGGCATTTCTTGACGAAATTTTAATACATATCCCTCTTCTAAAATTTCAAGAGAGGTTTTACGATTTTCTGATTGTTTTTTTTTACGAAAATTACGTAAGGTGCGTAAAAAAATCCGATTTAATAAAGATAATCCTGCGATCGCCAATGACAAAGGAAATAATATTTTCAACACCAATTCTTTATGGCTAGCCATAAAATAAAAAACCATATTCAGAACACTGCGCATGCCCTTATATGCCCATTTAATCCCTTGCAGAACATCTCGCAAATATGGTGCGAGTATTTTTGCAAAAAAATATTTGGTATTATTGGTATTTAAATCTGGGCTATCGGATAAATATGCACCTAGTACTTGAACGATTACTAATGGGATTCCTAGACCAAGAATTATCAATAAATCTGGCCATGATTGTAAGCTAGCATGCAAATCATCAGCCGCTCCCGCATCACTACGCTGATAATACGAAGCTATCAATGAAAAATATAGTTTTATATTTCCAAATAAAAAACTTAAGGAATCTTCAATCGCATATATAAGACGACAAACCAAATAGAAAATCTTATGTTTTTCAATACTAGCGGTTAGTTCAGGCGGGCTTAAACCATAACGCTCTAGAAGAAAGCGGTATCGAGCTATATGTTCATCGTAATGCTCTTTCTGTTCAGTCATTTACAAATTCACAAGCTATAAGCATGGTATGGCGCGAATTGTACATAAAATTTAGACAAATATCAACTATTTTTCAGTATGATTTTTCATTGAGCATTTTTACAATGCAACAGCGAATTATATCATACAAGATAGCAAATAAATACTTTTTTTTTAGATGTACGCAGCCTGATTATTTTGCTAGGATTACTAGCATTCTATTTTACTTTTTCGAGGGTGTAATGCGTTGGTGGACATTAATTATTTTGTCTCTTGCAGTAGGTTTTAAAGCTATGGCAGCTGAAGAATTATCTGTGTATGGTTATGTAGAAAAAGTTAAATTACTAGACAACGATCTAACTGTTTCAGCAAAACTTGATACCGGGGCTAAGTCTGCCTCGTTAAGTGCAATTAAAATAACCGAAGTAATAATTAACAAAAAACCGTACTTACGCTTTTTAGTGCCAACTAATAAAGGAAACGTTCCTTTTACTTGTGAGTATGCTGGCAAAGTTAAAATTAAAACCCGCGAAGGCGAATCAACAATACATTCCCTGCTAAAAAGCACTATTAAACGACCGGTTGTCAAAATCCAAATAGAGCTTGACGGTAAAGAACGCGAAATTCTTGTTAATCTAACTAATAGAAAACGCTTCTTATATCCTTTATTATTAGGCAGAGATGCTATTATAGCTTTCAATGGCGTAGTTAACCCAGGTCTGCGGTTTACTGTTAAACATAAAAACAGTTTATCAGCATTAACTCTTATTTATCTTTAA
>CAZADN010000224.1:0-3384 GCA_964483895.1 uncultured Legionellaceae bacterium | reverse complement strand
GGTAAATGATTTTATTTGTCTTTTTCTAACTTAGTCTATTATATATAGATTGGATTTAGAAAGAGTTTATAGTTTTCAATAATAATAGAAAATATGGAAACAAAATTATTAGTAGCAGCAAAAAATTTTTTAGCAGCATTAGATAAAGCTATTGCCAGTGGTTCGTGGAATGAAACTAATTTTGTTCTCATTGTTGGCAAAAAGCTCAAAGAAATGCGTGATAATCTTGCGGAAGACATCAAAAAAGCTGAGGATAATTCAGGGTTTAGTCCCGATGAGTTAGCAAAAAATTTGGCGATGCAGAGTTCATTACGCGAAGTATTTATTTCTCTTTATTCTCTAGAAGGCGCAAAACTGACTTCTTGGGAGCAAATCTTAGTTAATTTGCGTAGACAAATGGTTTCAAGGCCGGTTTATGCGAAAGAAGAAGAAGTCATATCTTTCATTAAAACAAAAGAAAAAAAAATTAATGAGGCTTATGTGTCAATTTTTGTAAAAGAAGAAGATATTTTGCAAGTTAGACCCGACAAAATCCAAGTTGATAAACTTGGTCAGCAACTGCTGGTGCTTAAAGATAATGCTGTTTCTTTAGACTGTATAAATTACTTTGTGCATTTAACAGGTAAATATAAATATTCACGTGGCAGGCTATTGAAAACAGATCCAGTATAAATTTTTTCTTAACTCCGTTCTTAAAAATATAGAATTAGTTCGTTTTTTATCTGATAATGCGAGAATGGATTACTAAGCTTGTAGGTTGGTAGTGTCTTTTTCTTTAGGATTATTATTTGTAGTTATTCTTTTATTGGTGATTTTGTCCGCATTTTTTTCCTCAGCTGAAATAGGGGTGATGTCTATTAATAGATATCGATTACGCCATTTGGTGAGAAAAAAACATAAATCCGCAATTCGTATTAATAAAATGTTATCTAAACCGGAAAGAATGCTTAGCGTTATTCTGATTGGTAATACAGTTTGTAATATTGTTGCTTCAATGGCAGCAACGTTAATTGGCAATAGTCTTTATGGTGAAAAGGGAGTGGTAATTGCCACATTTTTGCTAACTATAGTTATCTTGGTTATTTCTGAGATGACGCCAAAGACGTTTGCAGCCTTGTACCCGCAAAAAGTAGCTTTTATGTCCGCGCTGCCTTTGGATTTTTTGCAAAGAATCTTTTCACCAATTGTTACTTTTACGAGCTTTGTTGCTAATAAACTTTTACTAATTTGTGGCGTTGATATTGATAAGGCGCATAAAGATGCTTTATCAGGTGAAGAATTGCGTTCGGTTGTGCATGAAGCGGGAATATTGTTGCCGGTTGAGCATAAGGGGATGTTGCTAAGCTTGCTAGATTTGGAGCAGGCAACGGTTGAAGATATCATGATCCCTAAGTCAGAGATTATTGGTGTAGATTTAGATGAACCATGGCCTAAATTATTGGAGCAACTCGAGACTATACAGCATACTCGTGTCCCTTTATATCGTTCTAGTATTGATAATTTAGTGGGGATTGTGCATTTGCGGAAAGTGTTAAATATGGTTTTAGATGATGAATTAACTATGGAAGGTTTATTATCTATAATTGAGGCGCCATATTATGTGCTAGAAGCAACAACATTGAATTTGCAAATCATTAATTTTCAAAATATGAAACGTCGGAGTTGTTTTGTAGTAAATGAATATGGGGATTTGCAGGGGCTTGTGACAATGGAGGATATATTAGAAGAAATCGTTGGTGAATTTACAACGGATATATCTAATCTTGGTCAAAATGTTACTTGCGTTGGTGAGCAAAAGTATATTGTTGATGCAAGTGTTACCGTTAGGAGTTTAAATCGGATGCTAAAATGGCACATGCCATTGCTCGGTCCAAAAACTTTAAGTGGTATTATTATAGAATATTTAGGATATATTCCGCCCGCTGATTGTTGCTTGCAAATTGATTGTTATCAAATTGAAATCCTTAAAGTTGCTGATAACACTGTTAAAAGTGCATTGATTTCGAAAGTTTAGAAATCGTTTAAAATTTCTCTATTGCGTAAAGCGCTGCTGATGGTGTTGCTGTCTAAAAAATTTAAATCACTGCCAGATGGTATGCCATGGGCTATTTTGCTTACTTTAACAGTTGGTGCATGTTCTTTTAGCATTTCATTAATATAATGTATTGTGGTTTGCCCTTCTATAGATGGAGTTAAAGCTATTATGATTTCATTTATTTCATTTGAGTTTATTACATGTTTTAAAAGCTTATCAAGACCAATATTTTCTGGCCCAATACCATCTAATGGGGATATTTTGCCCATTAATATGTAATACTTGCCTTTAAAAATAGATGCTTGTTCAATAGCGGTCACATCAGTAGGAGATTCAACAACACAAATTTTGGATTTTTCACGCGTCTCATTTCGGCATATATCGCATATTTCTTTTGTTGTGTAATTATTGCAAATATCGCAATTTTTAACATTTTGCATTGCATCTTGTAAGCAAGAGGCTAGATGCATGCCTCTCTGGCGGTGGTGTTGTAATAGGTGAAACACCATGCGTTGCGCGGATTTTGGTCCTACGCCAGGGAGGCATTTTAAAGCTTCTACCACACGTGATAAAGCATCCATATAAAAATTATTTTTATTCTTCGTCTTTCATGAAATCTGTTGGGATATTTAAACCAGCAGTTAATTGGTTAATTTTATCCTTAGAAATCTTTTCAACTTGACGTACAGCATCATTTATCGCTGCTGCTACTAAATCTTCTAACATTTCAACTTCTTCATTTAGAAGAGATTGAGATATTGTAACTTTAGATACGTCATGTCTGCCATTCATTTTAACTCTGACCATGCCGCCGCCAGATTTCCCTTCAACAGATAGTTCTGTGAGCTCATCTTGTGCCTTTTTCATGCGGTCTTGCATTTTTTGGGCTTCTTCTAGCAACTTATTTAAATTGCCACCTATATCGCTCATATTATCCCCTATGTAGATTAAATTTAGTAAACCTATATTATACTCTTCTATGTTTCATCTTTCAAAGAAACTATGGAATTTTTTATCAATTCTGCGGAAAATTCATCTTGTAGGCGCTTGAAAAAAGAGTCCTTATCCAGAGAATCGCTTGCTTCTTTTAGGTTTTTTTCTGCAACCTGCTGTTTGATTTGAGCAGGCGTAGAGTTGTTTGGTTTGTCAATTTGTAAGTTCACTTTAATCTTTGAATTATGAAATATGCTTAAAGCGTTTTCTAAGCTAGATATGACAGATTTATTAAAAAGAGACTCATGAGCTTTATCTGTAACTAGATGATATGTGTCGTTTTCAAAATTATGAACTATTGCATTTTCTGCTGCTGTTAAAGATGTTATATTAAAAGATGAAAATTACAATGTTCA
>CAZADN010000223.1:0-3390 GCA_964483895.1 uncultured Legionellaceae bacterium | reverse complement strand
AAATTTGTAAACATGGCTCGGTTGTAAATACTTTTAAGGTTGCGATTGGTTATAGTGGTGCTGGCAAAAAAAGAGTTGGCGACAATAAAACACCGATAGGGTTATATAACTTGGCTTATCCAAGAAAATCTACAAAGTTTGATGTTTTTATTCCTATTATGTACCCAACATCAAAACAAAGAGCGGCAGGTTATACTGGTCGAGATGTAGGGATTCATGGTCCTACGCAATCTTCTAATGGATTAAATTGGTTAAATCAATTACCTAGTGCTACGCGTGGTTGTATTGCGGTTGGCAAAAATAATTATATTGAGTATGTGGCAAACTGGGTAAAATCCAATCCCGGGACTAAGATTTTAATTGTTTAAAAATTAATAAATCGCAACCGCGGCCATTAATATAAAACCAATGATTACAAAGCTGAAGTCTTTTAAGTTGCAGCAGCGTTGTACCATTACGCAGCGTTCCAGGCCGTGTAGGGTCCCAAGATATAGGAATGTTCCAGAGGAAATTGCCATTAAAATTGGATTAATAAGGGAAGTGTTTTTTAATTCACTTTCCAAATGAATGCCCAAGAAGATGCCAATTGGCGTCATTAACGCAAAGCTTGAAAATAATAAGAGGTTTACTTTATTCGACATTGAGCTTTTATTAAGTTGCACTGATATTGCGAAACTCTCAGCCCATTTATGCGTTATTATTGCTAGGAATAACATAATAGCTAAGGAATAATTTTCACTGTATCCTAAGGCTGTTGCTAGCACGAATGAATGAATAGATAACATTATCCATGCTAAAACTGCGAATGCTGGATGGTCGCTAGTTTGATGCTGGTATATTTCTTTACCCAAATGTTCAAACCATAGAAATATTAAAAATGTTAGGCCTGTGATTAAATATGCGAAAGGATATTGATATCCAAAATCATGAAACATGTGGTTAGATTCTGGCAGTAAATGAATAAGTGCTGCGCCTAAAAATACCCCTGTTGCTAGTGTTTCACCGATTGGAAAGTCAAAATGTCCTTTTTTATTGCGTTTGTTAAAAGGGTACCAGCCTGCGGCAATAATTACCAAGAATATAATGAGTGCGAAACAAAATTTTAAATTATCAACGGTCATGGTAACTTAGTAATTCTTTTATGATTAATCAAGATATTGATTATACAGACATTATTTATAGTTGACATGTCTTTTTTTATTGTATCAGATAATAAATCTATCTCTTTAAAATCTTTGTTAATAATTAAATCAATAATAATTTTTCCATCTAGGTAGTGTATTATACAGTTTTCGATTTGCGGAAATTTTGCTTGCCAATCTTTCAATATCAGGGACTCTAGTTTTTTTCGGCTTGGAAGATGCACGGATGGGGATGATGTTTCATCATCTTCTGGGTCAACATGCACTGTAACATCTTGAATTTCTACAAAACTCTTTTTTAATTTTTCATGAACTTTTTGTGCTATATTGTGACCTTCGGATACTGCAATAAAGGGGTCTACGAGAATATGCACATCAACGAACATATCTTTGCCCATCATTCGGTTACGAAATTGATGAATTTTGTGTACGCCATCTATACTAGTAATAGCTTTTTTAATTTGTGAAGTTTTATCTTTAGAAACTCCAGTGTCAACAAGTTCTTTAAGACTGTTTAATCCATAGTCTATACCCATTTTAACTATCATTCCGGCGATAATAACTGCAGCTAGAGAATCTAAAAACGGTAAACCAGATATTGATCCGATAATTCCTAATAATACAATAATTGATGAAGCTGCATCTGAGCGATGATGCCAGGCATTTGCAATTAAAAGCTTGGAGCTTATGGATTGACCTACTTTAATCGTAAGATGATAGAGAAGCTCATTTAGAAGTATAGAAATCATTGCAATTAGTAAAGAGATTGCTTCGGGTGTTTGAGATTTATTTTGTAACATCATAGCAATTGAATCCCAAGCAATGCCAATACCAGCTAATATTAATAGGATTGCTAGTAGCATAGTCGCGGCTGTCTCGATGCGTTGATGTCCGTACGGATGAGAGTCATCGGCGTCTTGACTGCCATATTTAGAGGCAATTAAGACTAAACTATCAGTGAATAAGTCGGAAAAAGAGTGTACTCCATCTGCCAATAATCCATGAGATTTAAATGCTATACCACCTAGGACTTTGATAATTCCTAAAATAATATTAGCTATCGCTCCAATGAGCGTAATTTTTTTAGCTTTTTTATATCTTGCGTTAATATTTTGCATATTGTTTTTTGATATTTTGACAAAAATCATTAATATGTTAGGATATCGTGATTAATAATTCTAGAGTTTATTTGTGAAACATTCAAAACTTCGCCGAGGAATTTACATTTTACCCAATTTATTTACAACTGCTAGTCTGTTTGCTGCATTTTATTCAATAGTTGCTTCACAACATGCGCGCTATGAAGTTGCGGCTATAGCTATTTTTATTGGTATGATTGCAGATGGATTAGATGGTCGTATTGCAAGGATGACTAATACGCAAACAGCTTTTGGCGCTGAGTATGATAGCTTGTCGGATATGGTCACTTTTGGTGTTGCGCCTGCATTGTTGTATTATAGTTGGTCATTACATAATTTAGGTAAGATTGGTTGGCTTATTTCTTTTATTTATACTGCGGCCGTCGCTTTACGTTTGGCGAGATTTAATACTCAAATTGATACAGCTGATAAAAGATATTTTCAAGGGTTAAGTTGTACTATGGCTGGAGCCTTTATGGCCTCATTAGCTTGGGTATTTAATTATAACGAAATAGATTTAATTCAAAATCCATCGGTGATAATAATAACTGCAATTATTACACTTATTATTGCAATCCTTATGGTGAGTAATATTCGCTATAATTCTTTTAAAGACTTAGATTTAAAAGGTAAAGTCCCTTTTCTGTATATTTTATTGATAGTAGTCTTATTTGTTGCGATAGCTGCAAATCCTCCTGCAGTGTTGTTTTGTACTTCTTTGGTTTATGTTGCTTCTGGGCCATTAAAAACTTTATTGGCAGTGCAAAAAGTGCGTAGACGTCGTCAATCAATTATTCGAGCAAGGAATCAGAGCCGCGCACGTAAGTAAGTGGAGATTTTTTATGTTCGATTAAGACATATCCCTTACTTACGTGCGCGGCTCTGATTCGGTTTTGGATTACTCTTCTTCTCCGAAGCGATTGTTTATTAGGTTAATTATGGCTTGCTCTAGTTCCGCTTCATCTGGGCCTTCGATTGCTAATTCCAATTGAGAGCCTTTGTTTGCTGCCAACATCATGACACCCATTATGCTTTTGCCATTAATAGTTTTATTGTCTTTAGTTACGTCGATTTTACTTTGAAATCTTGAGGCTGTTGAGACAAACTTT
>CAZADN010000222.1:0-3414 GCA_964483895.1 uncultured Legionellaceae bacterium | reverse complement strand
CCTTGCAATTTGCTCTCTGCAGCGGGTTTGGAAAGATGTCTAATAAAGGACTTGGCTTTAAATTAGCAATCGAGCACTAATTAAGATCCAAAAAAATATAATGACGGATTTTAAAATATTTACTCGTAAAGCAGTTGTCGAAGATCAACAGTTTTTATTGGAGCTTGGAAAAGGATTTGCATTTGTTGAACGCCAACAACGAATTGCTACAGAAGATCAAGGCAAGATTTAATGGTTAATCAAGATTGTAAAATAAATCAATGGAAATACAATGAATACTAAAGCCCCTATTAAAAAATACCGCAAGATATTTACGACAGGCGCGACTTTAACTCGTTTTAATGAAGTACCATATTATGATGAAGGCCTGTATGAAGTTGCTAAAGATACTTATGCCTGGATGGTGCCGAATGGTTCATGGGGTGAAACTAATAGTGGTCTTATTGTAGGTAATGGTGAGTCGCTTTTGGTGGACACACTATGGGATTTACGTTGTACTAAGCAGATGATTGAGGCTATTAAGCCTATTACAGATGATTCTCCAGTTAATACGGTTGTTAATACTCATTCTGATGGTGATCACTTTTGGGGTAATCAGTTATTTCCAAATCGAGATATTATCGCGACTCAAGCTTGTAAAGATTTAATGCATCATACGCAACCTAAATCTCTTTCAGATCTGGGAAGGCTTGGTTCAATTATGTCCAAAATACCAATTATGCGCTGTAAGCATGCTGGTAATTGGTTTAAAGGCATGGTAAAACCCTATGACTATTCTGATGTTATTATTACTCCAGCTAATCGCACTTTTACAAAAGAATTAACAGTGAATGTGGGTGGACGTGAAGTTATACTTATGGAAATGGGCCCAGCCCACACCAGTGGTGATGCTATTGTTTATGTACCTGATGCGAAGGTAGTTTATTCCGGAGACTTGTTATTTGTCAATGGCACACCACCATTATGGGCAGGTCCTGTAGAAAATTGGATTAAAGCTTTAGTACATTTATTATCTATGGATGTGGAAACTTTTGTACCTGGTCATGGACCATTAACAGATAAAGCTGGTGTGGAACGAGTTAAAGATTATTGGGAGTTTATATTTGGCGAAGTTAAATCTCGGCACCAAGCAGGTATGCAAGCTGGGGAAATAGCTCGCGAGATTCTTTTTAGCGAGAAATTTACGCGTTATGGTTTCATGGAATGGGATTCACCAGAGCGTCTTTATTTAAGTACCAATACCCTTTGTAAACACTTAGATGGCAATAGTGCAACACATTATAGCAAATCTCAGATTATATGTATTTTAGGGAAGCAAGGTAAATTGGCCCATGAGTTATCTATGTGTAGACCTAAGTGTATGCATACAATTAGCTAGAGTATATTATTTTTATGAAATTAGTGAGTTTTTTAAGTAATAAAATATCAGATGTCTCCGAGCCTATCAGTATAGGTGCTTATTTGCATTCGGAGCAAATTGTTGATTTAACCTTTGCTGCAACTATTTTACAACCACAACAGCAAGCGCATTTTAAAACCATGTTGAATTTTCTGGAAGGTGGTTTAGAAGCTCGTGAAACTGCAGAAAGTTTATTGGCCCAGGTAGAAGCTAAAGGAATTGATGAGTGCTTACATCAGAGTAAGGTAATTAAATTGTTATCACCATTAAATCCGCTTTCAAGCTTGCGAGATTTTATGGTCTTCGAAGATCATATTATAAATTGTATTCGTGTTGTTGGGCTTAAAAATCTGGGAAGATTTGATAAGTGGTTAGAGAAGATGTTCGGTAGAAAATACAGCTTAGCTTATTTCCTTAATAAATCATTTTATAAAAGGCCAGCCTATTATAAAGGTAACTCGCGATCAGTGGTTGGTACAGATGCCGAGGTGAACATTCCCCATTATACACAGAAAATGGATTATGAATTAGAGTTCGGTATTTTTATCGGTAAACAGGGGAAGAATATTCGTGCTGAAGATGCGGCGAGTTATATTGGTGGGTACAGTATTTTTAATGATTTTTCAGCTCGTGATGAACAACTTGCAGAACAAGCAGGGCGTTTAGGTCCGGCTAAAGGAAAAGATTTTGATACAGGAAATGCTATAGGACCATACTTAGTAACTCCGGATGAAGTTGGTAACCCTTATAATCTCACTATGATTGCTATATGTATTACCCAAAACAACTAACCACGGAGTTGGATCATTATTAATTACTAAGGCAAAATCATTCAATCTTCCAATTCGTTTGCGCACCTTTCAAGAAAACTGGGGAGCAAGACATTTTTATGATAGACATGGATTTATAGTTTTGGAATTTACTGATGGTTCAATAAATGAAGAGCATTGCCCTGATATCTTGTATGAATGGCTCCCTTAGGATTATAATTTTATAAACTAAATGATTTAGTCAGGCAGTTAGAAAAGCATAGGTATCAAAATATTGAAAATAATTGTGCTATGTATTTTGATTTAGATGCTTGGGATAAGCCGATTTTTTCTCTTTCAGAACTTAAGATTATTCGTGCTACGAATGAAAAAACACTTCATGATTTTGCATTAGTATTAGCCAATGATACAATGACTTTCAAAACTTATTTTTCTTGGATTGCGTCAATTTTAACGTCTGAAGATCCTATTGAATATTATGTAGGGTATGTCGATGATAAACCAGTTGTGCGTGGGCTATCTTGCTATTTTGCCCGATGGGGACATTTCTAAATTGCCGCTACACAAATTTTCAAGGTATTTACAAAACACGCATAAATTGATACAGTTATGAGCAGTATAATTCATATTTACCCTTAATTTTTTAATATGTATTTTTACGAAAAATTAAATTTATGGCGTTTTTATATTGCATAGTATATGAATTAAAAAAAAGACATGGGTTACGTCTATGTATAAGCATATTTAAATCAAAAAAAGAGATGTTATGCAAGAAATATCTAGAGATAAGTATAATAAAAGCGAAGACAATAAATTAGATTCAATAGAAAACAAGATACAGTTGATGCTTATTTATGATGTTGAGGCTGAAAAATATTTTTTTGTTATTGAATTTAATATTGAATCTAAACGTAAATTTCTATTTAGTGAAGATTTTATAAATTATAACGCACAAAGCATATATAAGTTTGGTGATAATATATCGATTTGTGAAGAAGAGATTGAAAAATGGTTAATAAGTATTAATTGTTTAATCTCAGACTTTGACATTAAATTTTTAGAGAAAAGCACCTATTTTTATCAAAAATGGATGCTGAATAAGAGTGAGCTTAATTTTCATAATTTTTTAGTCGACTTGATACAAAATAAAACTTTTACATTAGATATATGTGCTAAAATCATCAAAAACATGAATATAAACTTGATTAGTAACAAATGGATGCAATTAGAATCACATAATTCCAA
>CAZADN010000221.1:0-3479 GCA_964483895.1 uncultured Legionellaceae bacterium | reverse complement strand
AAATTGAGGTTGTCGTTACTGATAACGCATCCACTGATGATACACAAGCCGTACTTTCAAAAATCTCGGATACTCGTTTTAGTTATTACAAAAATGAAAAAAATAATCATGGCCTTAACCTAGTTTTTTGCACCAAAAATGCAAAGGCTGATTTTGCAATGATAATCAGTGATGAAGACAGCGTAGTACTTTCAGAAATTCCAAAATTACTTTACTATATTAATAAGTATCCTAATCTTTCGCTGATTCTCTCATCTATATATGAAGAAGATGGTAAAACAGTTGTAGATAGAAAGTATTATATTCCAGGCTTGTATATAAAAGGGCTTGACGCTTTATTGGCTGCTGGTTTCAGTCACCACTATATTACGGGGTTAATCATTAATACTAAATATATCGACTACGAATATATCTTTAAGTCTTATCGTACTTCTATATCTGAAAGAAATGGTTGGATGTATTATAACCATGTACTGGCTTTGACACTATCATGTACAAAAGATGATGTTTTGGTTCTGCAATCACCAACAGCTATAAAGGGTAAGGAATGTGATATCGAATACTCTCAAGCCTATATTTCGCAATTGGCTCAAAATAAAGTTGGCTATTATTTTGAACCGGAACAGCGTTACCAACAGTTTAAGTCATTTTCCAAGCTGATTCTGGATTTAGAAATTGATGAATTCGATTCACTTCAATTATTTGAGAAAATTATATACCAGTATTTACAACATGCCCTAGTAAATTATGAGTATGTCTTAAGGTCTGATGATGCCCGGAAGCATTTAAAATATTATAAAGAAAATACTTATGACTATGCAATGTTGCTAAACAAGACTAAAGCTTCTGTTATTGAATTTTTAAATGATCAGGGTCTTAACGAAGATTATCTAGAAGATGTTGTCGATGTTTTAAATAACATATGTTACGCCATGGCTAAAAATAGAATGGCCCCATATATAAGTTTTTTAGAAGATGCTGAAAAATTAAGGTATGATCTTCTTATTTCAAAAATAAATTCACAACTAACATATCCTGTAGACAGCACAGAATATAAAGAATCCATGAGCTTAATAGCCGAAATTTATTCAAGCTTAAATAGCACAGCTACAATACTAGACGAGTTGTCTGACTTGTCACTTGACGAAAAATTACAAGAAGCTGCACACAATGCGTTAGATACTTTTACTAGATTTAGAAATGGTGATGTTGAGTTTACGATATTGGGGGCAGAGGTATTAAGTTTTTATGTAAAGCTTTGTGAAACCTTAACGAATGTGAGAGAAATTTTGAGTAATATTTAAACTGACCTTAAAGGAGCAAATTAAATGATAGAGGAAATTAGGCAGTTGTATTTAAGCGGGAAAATAGATAAACATAAATATGTCAAAGACGCCTATCAAATTCATAAGTACTTACATGAGTTTTCTAATTTTGTTTCACTAAGTAAGGTAGTTAAAAAAATCGAAATAACTGAAAGAGAAGTTGTTTTCTTTTTTGATATAAATGGCAAGGAAATAAAATTGCTCCATCCACAAAAAGACATGTATTCAGTGCCTTTAATTTTGTTTAATTTTGGAACTTATGAATCAAACGAGTATAAACTGGCAGAAGCTATTTCGAAAGACTGCGACGTTATTTTTGATATTGGGGCTAACATAGGTTGGTATTCCATTAACCTATATAAAAATTTAGATAAAGCGAAAATATACTCTTTCGAGCCTGTACCTAATATATTTAACACTTTGAAACGTAACTTTGAGTTAAATGATATAGATTGTTCAGGGCTTTTTAATATAGGATTTTATTCAGAAAATACGGAACTCAAAATGAACTATTACCCCGAATGGGAAGGTGCGTCGTCTATTTCAAATAATATTGAAAATATGCAGCCTCAAGTTGTATGCTGCAGCCTGATAAAGCTTGATGATTTTGTTTCAGATAATAATATAACGAAGATAGACTTTATAAAATGTGATGTAGAAGGAGCAGAGCTCCATGTTTTCAAAGGCGCTGAAAGAACTTTAAGAGAACATAAACCCATAGTGTTTTCGGAAATGTTACGAAAGTGGGCAAAAAAATTTAATTATCATCCCAATGATATAATAAAGTTTTTTAGTGACCTTGGCTATTCCTGTTATACTATTAATTCTGATAGACTGGTAGAGTTTGAATTTGTTACAGATGAGACTATCGAGACTAATTACTTTTTTTTGCATAGGAGCAAACATTTATCGATCATAAGGAAGTTTTCTAATTAAAGGAGCGTATTTAATGAATGAAAAAAAAGTAGTTTTTTTTGGAGCCGGAGAGTCCGGAAAAATTTTGCTAAAGGAAGCATTAGATAGCAATTGGCGTATACATTACGTAGTAGACAATAACCCACATATAAATTCTTCTGGTAAAAGATTGCTTGGGATAGAAATAATATCCCCGGCAAGGTTACAAGAGCTTATTCTTTCTGATCAAGTGAAGGTTTATATAAGTAATAGATTTTTTGTTGACGAAATAATCGAACAACTAGAAGGTTTCCATGGAGACTTTGAAGTTTATAAGTTTTTTGAAACTGGGCATGGACTGAGTATAAGCAAGCCTATTCAAATGACTAAAGAAATGTTAATGCAAAGAAGGGATAACAAGATTCTTTGTAGTAAATTTATTTTTAATGAAAGTATAAATGCGACTATTAATGGTCTTAAGGCTTTGCAAAATGGGATTATAGTATTGTCGCAGCCTAAAACAGGATCTATGAGCTTATTTAACTCATTTGAAAATCAAAATTTAGCATGCTACCATACACATGCATTAGCATATGGTAATTGGATATCACAAGATTCGTACAATGTATTTGCTCCCCCTGGTAAAATTTCCTACTGCGCAGACCAAATGTTAAAATCAGCACTGAGCTTTTGTATCTCTAATAATATTGGAATAAAATTTATTTCCTCTGTTCGCGAGGCTTATTCTAGAATGATATCTAGTTTGTTCTATAGCCTAGATCAACTGCTAATCGACCAACCATACAATGATAACCTATCAACGGAGCAGTGGCTTGAGTTAATTAAATCCATATCATCATTTTATAACAATCCTAGATACGTTGATTTGTCAACTTCCTGGTATGATGATGCCTTTTTGGCAATGACCGGTGTCAACGTGTATGACACCCATTTTGACCATGAAAAAGGATACGTGATCATTGAACGGGGTAATATCAGCGTGCTTCTATTAAGGCTAGAAAATATGAATGATCTTGAAAATGAAATAGGTAGCTTCTGCGGAATAGAAAATTTTAAGCTGATTCCATCAAATTTGTCTGAAAGCAAGGCTTATAAGGATGCTTATAAAAAGTTTTATGAGTGCCATACCCCTCCTGAATATTTAATCGATACACTTTATAATTCTAAATATATGAAACATTTTTACACCCGATCAGAAATTGACTCGTTTAGAAACAAGTGGCTAAAAATAACGTAGCC
>CAZADN010000220.1:0-3500 GCA_964483895.1 uncultured Legionellaceae bacterium | reverse complement strand
ATACTCAGTTTGTATTTTCATTGAAATTCGCGATCTTGCTCGCACTTACAGTGGCATTTATTGCATATAGCGTTATTTTTCTTTCTATAACTGCAGCTCTTTTAAGTTTAGCCCTTGCAGCCTGGATAACCATTCCTTTGATTCTCAATCAATTTCGGGCAAAAAACACTGAAAACCAAAATATAATAGAGTCCGTGCCGTATCAAGAAGATCTGTCTTTTGAGTTAAGAGCAGATGTTTCAAACCAATTTAAAAAGCAGGAAGTATTCACCACAGTCACACCACGAGCTAGTGCGAGCTCTAGTGTGGTAGGCTCAAATCATGGATTTTTTAACTTAAAAAGCGACGCACATCCTCTAATAAAACCAGAGGAATATGCATTACCCGATTTAACCCCGAGTGTGCTACGTTGAGTGGCCAGATCGGACGAATTGATAGAGGTTTTTTTATACGGTCATTCGCCATCTGTTTTTTACATTTAATTGTTAATAATTTGATAATAAAGATGATATATAATTCAGAAATTGTATTTTTTAAGTAAAGCTTATGAAAAAATTTATTAATGTAACAGCTGTTCAGCAGACTGGGGAAAACTGTAAAATTACAGCAATTGCTGCTGTTGATAAATATTTTGCTGAAAAAATTAGTTTTGAACCAATTCCATTACACAAAAATAAAGCCGTGCCCATTTCTATGAGACAGCTGTCTAAAACTAGAGGATCATTCCAAGGCGAATTACTAGAGGTTCGTCAATTTACTGAAATTTTTGGAGATCTTGGTTACGAAACTGAGTTAATTGACTTTCAAGACCACTATGATTTATTTAAGGAAAAACTTACTAATAACATTAAGAGTGGACATTTAGTAATTGCATGTTTTGCTGTAGAACGCCTATATGGGCTTCCATCAACTCATTATAATCATGAAAGAGATAATGAACATGCTGCTATACTGCATGGTTTTAATGATGAGACCGAAGAGTTAAATATGACTCATTGGGGAGAACATAGAAAAACAACGATGAAGGACTTTTATAATTCCTCCATGGTGCTTCTTAAAGAGAGAAAACCGGAATATTATGTGAATGTTAAGCACGTGAATAAAGATAAAAAATATGACCTTCGTTCTGAAGCAACCATAAATAGCTGTTTTGCTAAATATTTCAAATCTCTTATTCCTACTGCCAACAGCGGGTTTCGAGGTAAATTATTAGTTATAAAGCAGCCTGAACGAAACAATATTGTTGAGGTTAGGAAGAAATTATTAAATACCGTAATGCCTCCAGAGCTTAAATTAAAAATGGATGAACTAAAAAAGTTATTCACTGAACTCAAATTAAAAACAGATGAACTGATAAATAAAGGAAACAAAAAGAGTAAATACCGATATCGGTATCGAGAAGTAGCTGGCATAGCTACGCAATTAAATATTGATCTTGAAGATGCTAAAATGGAATTTTTAACTCATCAAAATCTTGCTGTATTTAAAGAAAAGTGTAATACCGCAATTATAAAAGCAGAACCTGAATTTAAAAAACATCGCGGATGGCATAAAGTCCCCTTAATTTTAAGACGTATTTTAGGTGTTTTAGCTGCGCTGACTATTATTCCATGGATTGTTGTCGCAGCTGGAGTAACGCAAGGATATATTGGCACGTTCTTTAAAACCCCTAAGACTGAATCAGAGGAAAAATTGGAGTTATTTAAGAAAAAAATAAATAATTTAAGATGATTTACGAAAGTTTCACTACTAATATTATCAAATATTATGAGCCATGGTATGGCATAAATTGATACCAAATGGATTGATATTGAACCCATTCTGTCTTCAGATAGAACGTGTATAAAAAACTCGTATCATATAAAGTAGGGTACGAGGGTACGTTACAAGGTTTTCTACGGGATAAAATTAAAGGGTTCCTGCGCTAAATGAGGAATCTTCTTTGGATGATTCAACACAAGAGTCTGTAGTTGATTTGAATAGACTTAATCGATCATATTTACTCGCGTCATTTAATCGATGATTGTCAGAAGTACCTTTTTGTAACGGATCATTTTCTGAATTGCCACTTGTGTCATTAGTATCAGCTATAGTTAAAAAATTGTTCAAAATTATTCGTTCCATGGTATTTTGGATGAGCATGTTAAATCCATGAGAGGAATTAGTAACCGTATTTTCATCCAACATCATACAAGCATCTATAAACAATTCAGCAGCCTTTAAGGTACAATGATTCTTAAAAAGGTAATTTAATCGTTTGAAGTTAATATCCACTTTGTGATCCAGACTTGCTAATGTATTGCGCTCAAAGTGATTGAGAAGCTTTATTAAAAATTTTCTTTTTATTTCTTTATCTATGTCTAAAAATTGCCTAATTTTTTCTAAAACTGTAACAAAATCTGAGTTCCAAACATCGAATTCATTACTCGATTTTATATAAAGTACAGAAAGCCCTAACAGATATCTTGAAAACTCAGTTAATGTAACTGAATGAGGCTTTTTATGGCCGAATTTTAAAAATGATTTATCAATAAGTCCTAAATAGAACTCGATTTCAGGGTTTTCATCTACTTTTTTAATGCACAAGAAAAGTTCCTTTAAAAAAAGCTCCCCATCTGTTCTTTTTTCATTTGGAAGTTTTTCCAATAATCCAAGCATTATCTCTAAATACCACATAATTAGTCACCATGAAGATAAACTGCACGTATATAACAAAATTACATCGAGTGTTTATAAATAATTCATTTTGGACAAAGAAAAAGTCCATTTGGTTTTAAACAGGATAAAAAAGAATGAACCCTAGGCACATTAATTGTACCTATAAGTTAATATATTAGTGTGTCTTGCTTTGTACAAGCATTTTATTCGTAAATGCAATTGCCAACGCTGAAACAAGTAAGGTTAAATGAATAATTACCTGCCACATAACGGAATAATTGCTGAGCTTATCGGGATCAATAAACGTTCTTAGCAAATGAATTGACGAGATACCAATGAGTGAAAGTGCAAGTTTGATTTTCATAGCACCTGCATCTAAATGGTCAAGCCATTCCGGTTGATCAGGATGTGAATCCAGTGCTAGATGTGAGACGAAAGTTTCATATCCTCCCATGACTACCATGATTAGGAGATTGGCGATCATGACTACATCAATAAGATCTAACACGCCTAACATGATGAGGGTATCATCAAAACTGTTAAGATGAGTTATTAAATGAAACAACTCTCGCACAAAACGATAAACATAAACACCCAATATCAAAATTAGGCCTAAATATAATGGCAGTTGTAACCATCTCCCCATAAAAATAAATTGACTAATGCCTTTTTTAAAATTACTCATAAGGTACACTTTTTATTCATTTTCTTGGTTTTGTACTTCACTACTGCTATCGAAGTGCGTCATTATTTTTCTTATATTGCTTACTAAGTTCTCTAATTCTTTTTTACCTTTCATATCCATAGCTTCTAATTTATTAACAGACCACTCACTCTCACTC
>CAZADN010000219.1:0-3500 GCA_964483895.1 uncultured Legionellaceae bacterium | reverse complement strand
GTTTTATCAAGGGCGTGCAACTATTTTTTACTTTAACCGGACAGTAGTGCGCCTATGCGGGAATGACTTAATTTTTCGTCGAATTCAGGTTTTAAGAGATGTTTCATAATTCTAGAAAATACAGTTGATGAGCTAACAGAGAATACCTTGATCTTAGTACAATAAAACAGAGGTATGCTTGTTATCCTAAGTTTAAAAGTATATACTTTAAGTATATACTTTTAAACTTAGGATATTATAATGGTTTATGCAAAAGTTTTTCAATCTGGTAACTCACAAGCAGTAAGAATTCCAAAGCAGTTTCATATTAATAGCGATAGAGTAGAGATTATTAAAAAAAATAACGAGCTTATTTTAAGAGAAAAACCGCAAAATTTGAAAAAAGCGTTTCAATTAATGACGCAGATGCCTGAAGATTTCTTTCAAGAAGGGCGTAAAGATGATAAGCCGCAAGAGAGAGATTTTTAATATGCCTTTACGTTATTTACTTGATACCAATATATGTATTTATATTATGAAACAAAAGCCTAGTTCAGTATTAGAAAAGTTTGAGCAGCTTGATGTGGGTATGGTAGGAATGTCTGTTGTTACTTATGGGGAGTTATTATATGGATCTCAAAAAAGTAATAACCCTCGTAAAGCGAAGGAGCTTATTCATAAAATTTGTGATTATATTCCGCCAATAGCTATTTCCTTGAAAGTAGCTGAATTTTATGCAAATACTCGAGCTACTTTAGAAAAGCAAGGTGAAATTATTGGTAATAATGATTTATGGATAGCAGCGCATTGTTTAGAATTAAAGACAATACTTGTGACAAATAATGAAAAAGAGTTTTCTAGGATTAAGCAATTAAAGATTGAAAACTGGGTATGAGTTGAAATTGATACTGTAATATCAAGTTTGAACTACTACACATATGTGGTTCCTCTTACAACTATTTTCAGTTTTCTCCTGGTAAACGCGTTGTATTATTCCATCATCTAAACGGCAAAACCATAATGAGTGCCATCTGGAAGCTCCACATCAAGCCTCAACTTTCCTCCAGTTGCTTCAATATAACGCTTTAACGATGATAGTTTAAGATCTCGTCCAGGCTTTTCCATATCGGCCACTGATGGCTGTTTTATACCAAGAGCATTAGCTAAATCTACTTGAGTTTTTTGTACTAACTCTCGAAGTTCAGCCAAATGAATATCGAGCAGAATTTCTTTTGCCTTTTCTTCTGCTTTTCTAACCACCTTTGGTTTTTCTACTGCAAGAATTTGTTCAAGAGTTCGCGCCATAATAATTACTCCTTATTTAACTTTTTCAAATGAGCAGTAAACTCACGATCGGCTATTGGAATCATCTCATCATAAAATCGTTTATCATTTCCTGTTTTATTTCCTGCACATAATAAAATACCTTTACGTTTAGGATCGAAAGCAAAAAATGCTCTGATAGGATCACCTTTGCTTTGGATTCGTAGCTCCTTCATATTGCTGTGACAAGATCCTTTGACGGTATCGGCATGAGGTCTTGATAACATAGGTCCCTTTTCTTGCAAAACTATCATTGATGCCAAAACATTAGTTCTATCCACATCATCTAAAGCATCGAACCATAAATCAAAGGTGTCTGTTGTTTCTATTAGCCACATACCTGTCCCTTTTTTATTATAGGCCATATTCTATATAGATTCAAGCCTATAATCAATATACATTGTTTAGAATTAAAGACAATACTTGTAACAAATAATGAAAAATAGTTTTCTAGGATTAAGCAATTAAAGATCGAAAATTGGGTATGAGTTGAAATATTTTTTATTTAATTTGACAATTAGCAATATTCTTATTGCAATCATTTATAAAATTTATTACTATCATCTTCGATTGGTATTTTTTTGGAAGAAAATATATCAATCGAAATTTATTAAGAAATAAGTAACGTAGTCCTTCATGCGTAATCTTAATAAAATGGAAAAAGTAGTTATATATAATGCATGTGTTCAACATAAGGAGATTTTCATGAAAACAGCTATTAAAACAAAGACATTAACCATATCTAAACTTTCTACTGCTAATAAAATAGCATTAAAAGCCTCACTAATCACAGTATTACCATAGAAAATAGTTACAGCCTAGAATCTGTGAAAACTGATTCTTAGTTATTTTTCTATTGGCAATGAATTTTGAGCGCTGTTATTGCCAAGATATATTCTACAGGATTTATGTCGTGGATGAGGCGTGTCAGAATACTAAATGTCCTTTTGTTTTTGGTTTGCCATCTTTTAACCAAATTACATGTGGTCCTTTGATTATTCCTAATAAAACAAGAAGTTATACAGAGATATTTCCAAATGTAAGAGCATTGGAAAAATGTAATTTGCCAAAAGATATAAAACAGAAAATAGACTGGATTAATTCAGGTCTGGTTGCTACTGTTATTGACCCGTATAATGCTATTGCTGGGAAGTTAGTGGTTCTTGAAGTTATCAAATTTTTGACAGAGTTTTTTTCATGTCAATTAATAGATAGGGTATTTAATTTCGATACCAATACATTTATTTCAAGTATTACGGAGGTGTAATTTGGCTTTTTCATCTAATTTCAATTCTCTTGTGAACGAGTTAAATCACAACAATATGCCTGTTAATTTATTTAATATTTTATCTATTGTTGAAAATAAAAATAATGGAAGACTTGATAGTGATTGGTTTGCATTTAAAGAAAATAATGACTCTATGATTTTTAAACAAATTGTTGAAGAGCAAGGATGTGATACAACTTTACAAAATGCAATTAATTACTTATTAGAATCAGAGTCAAAATATGCAACTCTTTTATCAGATTATATGATAAAACATAATACTTTTTCTTTTGACAAACATCCATTTATTGATCGGTATGGAGTTAATTTGCGAGGCTTAAATGTATCTGAGTGTTTTTGCCGTGAAGAAGAGCAAGTAATGATAAAAATTTGTCTTAACAAAGAATACAAAAATAATATTATGTTGATTGGAAAGCCTGGGGTTGGGAAAACATTTCTTATTTCATCAATAGCGCATACCCTTAATATAGACATTTATTATATTGATATTAGTCGAGTGTTGGCTGGTTCTAAATATAGAGGTGAATTTGAAAAAAAATTTCACTCTATTTTAGATGAGGCATTAAAACATCAAAAAATCCTATTTTTTGATGAAGCTCATGCAATATTAAGAACTGGTAATTCAGATGGTGGTATATCTGGCGCAGATATACTTAAACCTTACTTAATGAATCAAAGTTTTAAAATCATTGGAGCGACAACAATAGAAGAATCAAGGTTATTTTCTCAAGATAAGGAATTTGAAAGACGATTTAATTTTATTAAATTGAACGAGCTGACTTCAGAAAATACAAAGAATATTATTAAAAATAAATTCAAAGAGACTGTAAAATGGCCTCAGCAGGTTTTTGATCAGGTTTTTGTTTATTTGGATGAAAATTTTTTATACCGTAGTTATCCGGATAAGGCG
>CAZADN010000218.1:0-3502 GCA_964483895.1 uncultured Legionellaceae bacterium | reverse complement strand
ATTCATAACACTATAAGAACATGTACCAATTGTTTTATGAATAAAGAATTGTGAGGCGCCTGACCATCCTCCTAGGTCTTGATGAAATCCCCCTTTCGGAGCCGCAGCCAGAACAATAATATCACTTTCTGCAATCTTCAAAGACTCATTTTTATTTAAATTTGGAAAATCAAAAGCCAGTTGGATTTGGTCGATGCTTGCACTCAAACCTGTATAATTTTCATCTGCCTTATTGGTATCGGAACTTAGCTCTTCTCTAACCAAGGCTGGAGTTATTTCAAGTAATTCACGAGAGCGATTAACATATTTATTAACATAACCTTTACTTTCAAACTCAGCCATTTCTTTGTCACCTACCGCAATTTCTTCCGCAGTTAAACCAAGCATAGATCGCGGCACAACCTTAATTCCCGAACCAGGTACTGGAAGACCCATTTGTGCTAACATTTGCATATTCTCTTTCTCTTGTGCTATTTTTTCCTCTGCATTTATAGCAAATACTTTTACAGATAGCATAAACATTATTGTTAAATAAAATAAATTTTTTTTCATTAGAAGCTTCTTAATCCCAACCGTCAATAATATTACAACCCTCTACATAGGTGCTCTCGAAAGGCATAGTATCATGATACCCTTTAAGATAATAAATAGACTGCCTTTATGCGATCAGCATCACGTTTTTCCTTCGCCGAACGATGCTCTCGTCGTAACTCATTCGTTTGTACTTCTGTTAGGTGGATTTTTTTCATGACCATATCATGATCTTTTTAATACTAATTGCAAGGATTTTTTGTTATTTTTTTAAAAAATCGCGCGAAGCGATCCTTCACGTAAACGTGCCCATGCCTTCTTTATTGCCCGCGTGCGATGGATGTAGAAATGTACTAAAAATAATACGTCATTTGCTGTTACGTATTGTTTCAATGCTAACAAAACTTGTCAAAAGAGAAGATACAATAAAATAAGCTTTTTGAGTTTAGTGCCTATTGAATGATTTTTTCGCACGCGGGCAATAAAGAAGGCGCGTGCACGAAAAACCCGAAAACTCATGTACGTTTAGTTTAAACACAGGAAATACGTACTCTAGTAATTCTTTTGCTAATTCAATTTCCCACTCTTCATCATCAATCTTCACTAACATCAACAAGCTTAACTCTATCGCTACGTTGAGTCATTAATTGTTTTAAGATATTCTGCCGTTTAGAATAAATAGGTTTCCGATGAGTTAATGTGATTGCTGCGATGATAGCTGCTAATAGAATTACTGCTGCAAGTTCAAATGCTAAGAAATAATCTGTATATAAAACCATACCTAGTGACTCAGTATTAGAAAGCACAGACTCTTTGACATCTATCACCGAAACCTGTGATAGATTATTTTGATTACTAAATAAAGATTCGACGACATCGGAATGCATGAATTTTCCAGGAATTACTGAAAATAGTAAAGAAGTTAATGCCGCAACAATTAGTAGGCTTATAGGAAGCTTTTTATATATTTCTGTTTTAGCTGATTCTATATCAACATTAAGCATCATAACGACGAATAAGAATAAAGTCATAACTGCGCCAACATAAACTAAAATTAAAATAAGGGCTAAAAATTCTGCGCTAGCTAATAACCATAATACTGCACTTGTAATAAATGCGAGCACTAAAAATAACACGCAACGTACAGGATTATTTTGTGTAATCACCATTACTGCAGCCATAATTGTGATCGCAGCAAACACATAAAAAATTACTTGTTGTATAAGCATAATATTACCTTACTCTAAACTATCGATATTTAGCGTCTTTCTTTCTATCTTCAGCCAATCTCTTTTCCATCATATCCCCAACAGCCAACAACTTCTCTTTGGTCAAAATATTTTGACCACGTTCAGAGATATGATAATGCTGAATTGGTGTAACTACAATTGAGTCAACCGGGCATGATTCTTCGCAAAGTCCGCAGTTAATACACTTAAAAGCATCAATATCATAACGTGTTGTACGTCGTGAGCCATCTTCACGTGGTTCTGACTCTATGGTTATTGCCAATGCCGGACAAACTGCCTCGCAAAGTTTACAAGCGATACACCTTTCTTCACCATTTGGATAGCGGCGTAAAGCCAGCATTCCTCTAAATCTTGGAGATATTGGCGTCTCTTCTTCAGGAAACTGTACTGTAGTCTTTTTCTTAAAGAAATATTTCCCAGTTAAAGCCAAGCCTTTTAGTAATTCCCACAACAAAAAACTTTGAAAATAATGCTTTATATATTTGTATGTTTTATTCATCAATTTACTCTTAAATTAACTAAAACCATGGTTTAACATGCGCTAAAACCATAACAGCGGTTACAACCAACCAAACTATCGTAACAGGAATTAATACTTTCCAACCAAGGCGCATTAACTGATCATATCGATAACGCGGAAAAGTTGCCCTAATCCATAAATAAACAAATAAGAAAAACAAAGTTTTCAATAATAGCCAAACAAAACCTGGCACAAAGAAGAAGATATCATCTAAAAACGGCATGCCTTGAAAAGGAGATAACCATCCACCTAAAAAGAGCAATGCTAAAAGCACAGAAATTAACACCATGCTTGCATATTCTGCCATAAAGAAAAGAGCGAAACCTACTGCGGAGTACTCAACATGAAACCCTGCAACAATCTCAGACTCACCTTCGGCCAAATCAAAAGGTGCGCGGTTAGTTTCAGCTATCCCTGAAATCCAAAATACCAAAAATAAAGGCAACAATGGCAAAAACCACCAATGAATTATACCGCCACTTTGCGATTTAACAATTTCAGATAAGTTCATACTATTAGCAGCGAGCAAAACACCAACAAACGCGAAGCCCATAGCAATTTCATAAGAAATAGTTTGTGCGGTACTTCTTAAAGCCCCAAACATAGCGTATTTAGAATTTGACGCCCATCCGGCAATAAGCACACCATACACAGCCAATGAGCTCATGGCGAATAAAAATAAAACTCCTGCATTAATATTGGAAAGCACCAAACCATCAGAGAAAGGAATAACTGCCCAACCAGCAAATGCTACCGCAATAGAAAAAAGTGGTGCCGCCACAAATAGATATTTATTGGATTTAGAAGGTGAGATTATCTCTTTATGAATAAGCTTAATCAAATCAGCAAATGGCTGCAATAACCCCCTAAAACCAACGCGATTTGGACCTATACGCGTCTGAATGTAACCTATAACTTTTCTTTCAGCAAAAGTTAAATAAGCAACTCCTATTAATAAAGGCAGAATAATAGCCAAAATTTTAATTATTATCCAAAGCAATATACCGGCATCTTGGAGCATTTTATTACCTACTTAATTATGATTGAAGAAAAAGCTTCGCCCAAATCTACAGTTTCTTGCATAGAATTTGGAACCCAAACAGCATCATCTGCAATTTTATCATCTATTATAACTGGCAAGGTTATTGCAATTTCTCCTTGCGAAATAGTCGCACTTTCTGCCAAGTGATATTTAGCAGCT
>CAZADN010000217.1:0-3533 GCA_964483895.1 uncultured Legionellaceae bacterium | reverse complement strand
GCTCAGGCTGAGGAGGCGTTTACGCCGTCTCGAAGCTTATTTATCAAGGCTTCGAGACGCAGCTTCGCTGCTCCTCAGCCCGAACGGACCGATATAAATCCCTTAACGTCCCATGATTGATGAAATTTCAATCACCCCTAAGAATGAAAATTTTAATCCCCTGGTATTCAGAGAAATTATCCTATTATTAGCAATTAATATTGTATATAATCAACGGCTTTCTTTGATTATTGGATATTATTAAAATGCCGATTAAATTACAAGTCAACAAATATTCTTTGGATTTGCCTGTTATTTATAAATTACTAAAAACACATGAAAACAACTCTCTATGGACAAGAAATAAAACATATATCATGGAAGGGTTGGATTATAATTTATCTAATTCAATAATAGTAAAAGAAAATAAAAAAGACGGCTCGAAAATTTATGGAGTTCTTGCTGTTAGATCTATGTATGAAAATGAGGCTAGTTCTGTTGTACCGATTGTCGAGTTTTTTATTTTGTCGGCAACAAGCAATACTCTAACTTTTGTTAATAATAAACCGCATGTTGTAAAAATAATTAAAAAAGTTGGCAGAGGTTCTACATGGGAATGGGCATTAAGAGAGTATAAAAAAAGCACTATTTCTGGTCATTTAGATATGAGCTATCCTATTGAAAGTGGAAATCAGGTATATCTTTTGATGTTAAGGATGCCTGGAGTTGAGCTTTATAATTTATTAAGTGCTTTTATTAAAATAGAGTCAGGGTTGCCGGCTAAATTTATTTTTATGTTAATAGATGCAATTCTTCGAGCGCTTATGCAGCAAGTTACACAATATAAATTAGTCCACTTAGACATTAAGCCTGAAAATTTAATGGTTAATGTAGACGGTGTTGATTTATCAAATGTTACTAGAGATACTTTAGAAAATCTTGTCTCGCCTAGAGTTGAAGTTAACTGTATAGATTATGGTTTTTGTCGGTACCAAGGTGAAGAAAATGACAATCTTTCTGGAACTCTTATGTATTTATCACCAGAACGTCATGAGAGTCGGTTCTGTGATGAAGGACCAGATGTATATGCCATTGGTATTATTTTACAAATGATATTAGGATTGGCGTGGTATAGTAGAGATGCTATTAAATCATCAGGTGAGTTGGAGCTTGATGCAGATGTTGCTAGGCAAATTTGTAATAAATTATCTAAAAATAATCCTGATATTTCATATTCAACATTTTTAAACCTTATTATTCTTACGTTAAAAATGGTTGCAACTCAGCCTAAAAATCGTTGGTCGTTAAAGCAATCTATTAAAGCGTTTGAATATATTTTAAGAGATTCATCTCTTGATATAGATAGAGTTATTACTGTTACCAAACCTGATCAAAATGATATAGCTCAGGAAGAAGATGATACATATAAAGATAAAAAAATTACTCCATCTATTAATCTTAATTTAGCGCTTATTGTAGAGTATTTTAATACACGCATTAAATTATTCTTATCTTATTTAGTAGCGATTTTTTCTTTTGAAATTTTATCTACTAGAAGTAGTTCTGAAGAAGATGAAGATGATAGTTTAATTGTAGATGACGAGGAACTACCGAATAAAGTCTATTCAGTAGCACATCCATCTTATGTGGTATTTACAAAGCACACTGGATATTTTTCTTTGAGGTATCATAAGGAGCTTTTCAATATGGAGCAAGCGGCTGGCGATAAGGTTGAGCTTATTAAAGCGAATGGAATGTGATATTTTAACACACTCTAGTTTGTTGTTAATTATTTCTAGTTAAAATCTCCGCTTGCTTACGCGCGCGGCTCAGTTTGTTTTTTGCTCTTTTTATTGCATTATATGGGCAAATAGTATACAATTGTATTTAATGAATACCTTTCGGGTAAATTAGATGCAAATCCAAGTGGAAATGGAAAATAAAAAAAGGGAACTTGATAATAAGGTTTTAGAAGCTAGACAAATGTGTTTTGATGCATTGTTAAGAAAATACATGTATATGGTTTCTCAATTAGATAACTATAATTTACCGTCTAGTGATGACATAGAGGATATAAAGCAGCTAAGAGGGAAGTTAGAGTTTCGAATAACAAGCAGTGAAATTAATATAGATGATTTTGATAGCGTGTCTTCACTTAATGTTTTGATATCTCAGGCATTGATAAACAATAATACAAGCTACAATAAATACCCATGTGAAATGGAACTTACAAATTACAGGAAGAAATATTTAAGTGCATGTCTAGAAAGAAATATTTATAATACTCAAATCAAAACAAATCAACTTGACGCTGAATCGAGTAGATGTTTGCATTCAACTAATACTAGACTATACGCATATGTTTTAGGTGTATCTACGGTTATATTTTTAGTCGCATTAGCAACATTAGTAGCATTATACATACCTGAGCATATGCCAGAAGCTATTTCGCATATAGTAAAAGGTTTAACATCTTTGCAGCATGATTTGATTTTAGGTTTTGCATACGGTGGTGGTGCTTCAGTTTCTGTTGCTATGATTGCTGGTAATAAAGTTATAAGTCATTGTCGTAATAGATTCTTTGCATATAATGAAGATGATAATATATATGTTGAATGCGCGAATAGCATAGATGAAGACGATTATCAAGAAAACGAATTATCTATTAATAAAATAAATCCATAACAATTTATCTGCCGCGCGGTCGGTCTCCGATAGATCTATTACTATGGTTAATTTTCATTTATTTTTAATTTAGCTTCTGTTTTTGCAAATATTTCATCAAAACTAACGTCGTTTGGTTTATCAATTAGCTCTAGATAATTATCTTTTACATCGAATATGCCTAAATCGGTGATAATTCTATCTACTACATTTACCCCAGTTAAAGGTAAACTGCATTTTTTTACAAGTTTTGGCGTACCATCTTTGGCAACATGTTCCATGATTACGACGATTCTTTTTACACCAGCCACTAAATCCATCGCGCCACCCATGCCTTTAACCATTTTGCCTGGGATAGTCCAATTTGCAAGGCTTCCAGATTCATCTACTTGCATTGCACCTAAAATAGTTAAATCAATATGCCCACCGCGGATCATCGCAAATGAGAATGCGCTATCGAAAAAACTACTTTGTGGTAAAACAGAGATAGTTTGTTTGCCAGCATTGATAAGATCAGGGTCTACTTCATCCTGAGTAGGAAAAGGCCCCATACCCAACATGCCATTTTCACTTTGAAAAGTAACGTTAATATTTTCAGGGATGAAATTAGCAACCGCGGTTGGCATGCCTATGCCTAAATTTACATACATACCATCTTTTAATTCAGTTTCTGCGACTAGACGGCAGATATACTCTCTTGACCAAGGCATTATGCACTCCTTAATGTCATAAATTCTATACGTTTTTGATAAGATTCCCCTTGCAGAAGTCTATGGATGAAAATGCTTGGAGTATGAATGTTGTCTGGTGAAAGGCTACCAGTTGCAACTATTTCTTCAACTTCACAAACGGTAGTTGTTGCAGCCATTGCCATGATTGGATTAAAGTTT
>CAZADN010000216.1:0-3560 GCA_964483895.1 uncultured Legionellaceae bacterium | reverse complement strand
TCACATAATATTGCAAATAAATTACTTTATATAGAATTAAATCATGCAAGTACAATTTGAAACTCGAATAAAAGAATACCGCGCTAAATATAGTTTTACGCAAGAGGTCTTGGCACAAAAAGTTGGTGTCAGCCGAGAAACCATCAATTATTTAGAGAAAGGTAAATATAATCCCTCATTAAAATTAGCTTTTTCTATAGCAAAGGCACTAGGGACAACCATTGATGAACTATTTATTTTTAAAATCGAGGAGTTATGATGTTAGGTAATCCACGTTGGTTTAAACGAAGAAAATATACCGGCTGGGGAATAACCCCAAAGTGTTGGCAGGGGTGGTTATACATTACCTGCTTATTAAGCAGTATTTTTATAGTTTACGGTATTAGTAATTGGCTAGGCGTGGATGCTAAGCACCAACTCATTGTAATGGTAATTCTTTTAATTTTAATTGTTGCTGATTCTTTAGATATTGCGATAAAAATAAATAAGGATGAACGAGAAACACAGCATGAGGCTATTGCCGAGCGCAATGTAACTTGGTATATGAGTTTTGTATTAACTACGGGTATACTCTACCAAGCGATTACATCTGCTTTGCAGGGCAGTTTATTTATTGACCCTTTCATTATTGCAGCTATTTTTGGTGGGGTTATAGTTAAAGCAGCAACAAATTGGTACTTAATTGACAAGTAGATATCAATGCTCTTTATAAGCAATGCCTATAGAGAGTAAGGTTTAAGATAGTTTTCGTTCAGCAAATACTTTCATGGCTGCAACCAAATATTCCAACAATTCTGGATGCAGTTCTTTGTAAAATGCTCGAAAATCGGGATGATCAAGATACATTTGCCCAAGTCCTAAATAAGTCTCTTTGGTTGGCGTCCAAAAATGATTAACCCAATCGTAATGCTGCTGAATGAGTTTTTGGACATTCTCAGACTCTACCGTCTGGCCTTGTTTGAGTGCCTCCACAATTGCCATATTAAGTTTTTCACCGGCTCCTTTAAATTGCTCCCAATCTTGTTTCTTCCAATCAGAAACACGCCGCCAACTATCATCAATCTGTTTTTGCGAAATGATACCGGTCTCAAGCATGTATTTCTCATGTTCTTGTTGTTTGACTGGATCAAATCCATCATACATTTCTGCATCGCGCATGATTATTTTTCCTCTTAAATGTGAAATGGTTTTATCAATGGTCTTGATCAGTGTTGCTGTTCGTTCAAGACCAGATTGCAACATGGATTTATGAGCCTTTAATGATTCGATTTTATCGAAATCATCACTGCCTAAAATCCGCTGAATGTCACTTAGAGGAAATCCAAGCTCACGAAAAAATAAAATTTGCTGAAGCATGAGCAGCTGCTCTTCTTTGTAATAACGATATTGATTTTCACCGTAAAAAGCAGGTGCTAGCAGACCAATTTCATCATAAAATCGCAGCGTGCGTGTACTGACACCTGAAAGTTTCGCTAATTGATTTATCGTGTACGCCATTACTGCACCTCTCTAACTGACAAAATACACGATAAAGGTTAACGCAACGGCAAGGTCAAGCTCTTTTTAAATTTTCTTTTCAAATCACGCATTGAATTACAAATAATCTCATATTAGTTAGCTTCAATTAAATAATTGCCCAAGTTTTGACATTACTTTTTGTAATACCTCCTCCTCAGTCACCCCCTCAATGGCTTCCCATTCTTCAGTAATGTCATATATTAATAATTCTTCCTCGCAAAGCTCGTTGATGTTTGTGGGATAAATACAAAAATAGTCTCTTCTTTTAATGATAGGAAAAAAGCAATTCTCACGCTGATAGATATCAATAACGTAATGCAGCTTTTCCGAGCCATCGACAGAATAAATGGGTTCAAGATCGTATCTTGCAACAAATTTTGAAATTTTAAATGTTGTCATAAGTGCACGGAGTACAATGTTTTCTTTGACAACCTCGTGGCGAAGTTGCCGCTCTTTTAGCTGCAGTACAAATTTTAGTACGAGGAGTTCCTGTTTTCATCGTTGCATGTCCAATCACATAATCAGGGCAGCGAACTTTTGGATCTAATTGCTTAAAATAGCATTTAGTAGCTGCACGAGTGTAGCCCGCTATTAAATTCTCATGCAGAATTTTAGACAAGGGATCAAAATCCTTAAGTTCTTTTGAAGGTATTTGTGATAAATAGTAGCTGGTGGCTCCTTGTTCAATAATATCATTGTTATCAGAGGCAAAACCCAATATCGGCAGCATAGACACGCATAAATATAAACCTACAACGTATTTTTTCATTTTAATCCCCCGCAAAAATTGTTATTTAAACTATTCATCATTTCCATCTTGATATTCTAAAATATCCGCTGGTTGACACTGTAAATAGTGGCAAATGGCATCCAGTGTCGATAAACGAAATGCTTTCGCCTTTCCTGTTTTTAATATGGACAAATTCTGTTCTGTGATACCTATTGCCTCGGCCAGTTCTTTGGATCGTATTTTTCTTTTTGCTAACATAACGTCTAAATTTACAATAATGGTCATTGTTTTTCCTTATACAGTTAGCTGTTGTTCTTCACGAATCTTGCAACCCTCTAGCATTATCCAGGAAATAAGGATAACCATCAGGGCGACTAGAATAACGCCTATGTTGGTGTGATCAAGTGTTATTGAGGAAAAACGATGCCCTGGTGGATTATGCCAGGTTAATATGAAGCCCATTAATCCTTGGTAAAGAGCATTCATGATTTGAGTGACAATAAGCGCATATCCAATATTTCGAATATATCGAACATTATCAATCGAAAAAATCACTCCTTGCTCATATAATTTAAATAGTCGAATAAGCGAGAATAAAATATATAGTTGGACTAACAATGGAAGACAACCCGCCACCAATGCTAGCATTTTTTCTGAAATACTAAGTGGATGCAAAATATTGCCTACATAAGCGGTAGGAACATAATTGAGATTAATCACGCCCGCAACCATTTCAAATGTACCCGCTGATTGTACCCAAGCAACCATTAGTAGTAGGGGTAAAACAGCAAATAGAATTTGAAATAACACTCTAAAAAATAAACTGGTTTTTTTGATTTTATTCATTTCTCTCTCACTAAAATACTTATAAATTTCGTGGCGGTGTTAATTTGCCAGGTACTCGCATGTGCAGAGAAAGAAATATAATTCATTAATTATCGAATTACAATAATAAATTAATTTTATTTGAAATAAATTAACGATTTTTTGTTTTTAATCTTTTTAAACAGCTAAACTCAAAACTGAAAAGCTTTCACCAAAGCAAACTACTTCCTCTCGCCTATGAGTTCGTAATATACTTACTAAGGGGAGCCATATACATCAAGGTTTTTATGGAAATTTTCTAAACGCTAATTTTTACGTGTCGAATATATGTCGAACTTTTAGCCAAATACTGCATGGCCGTTTTTTAAATTTATAACTCATTTTCAAACGATAAAGCCAGTGCTTTCAAGTGAAGGGATGTAACACAACATGAAAGTCACGCCAATGAAAAGCGCTATTGGATTTCTCTTAATAGGGTTCATACATT
>CAZADN010000215.1:0-3582 GCA_964483895.1 uncultured Legionellaceae bacterium | reverse complement strand
AACAAAAATAAATCTATCCCAGGTGATTTTCCCAACGTAAGCCATGATGAATGTTGCCCCGATTAGGATAGCAGCAAGGCTCGTCCCCAGAGATCCGAACAATATGTTCCTCATTTGGTTTGAAGCTTTGGTTGCTGGGTCGGAATATGCCATTGCGAAGTCAGAATGAATAATTAGACCAAAACCAACAATAGTTACATGCTTTAGCGAGATCAAAACTGATTTGAGATTTTTTAACATATTAACGTGACCTCTCTTTTATCATCTTTAATTTGCGATTCAATAAACCTTTGTTTTTGTCATATATTTCTTGTCTATGAATTGGTACTTCTTTTGGTGCACGAATTCCGATTAACGCACGGCTTTCATCAATCATGACTAACTCTACTTGAATATCATCACCAATCATGATGGTTTCACGTGTTTTTCGGGATAGTAGTAACAAAGTAATCTCCTTATTTTTGTCTGTAAGAATTCCACTCAAATGCGAGTACAATTCCATTTTCATATAAGCGATCAACTGTCGGTTGACCTAATCTTTTGTTCAAGGTGAACTTGTCACGATTAGTAATGACAAGCGTGCACAAGTTGTTCTCGTATCTTTTATTAATAATCTGAAAGAGCATTTGCCTCTCGAGTTCAGTGGGCGCACCATCTTTACTAAGAGATTCGGTTACTTCATCTATAATAAGAAATGAAACAGTCTCATATAATTTTACGTGGCTATAAAATGCAGGTGTTGATTGATATTTTTGTTGAATTAAGCTGCCGATCCAATCTAACGAAGATTCATATCGAACTGATATTTGCTTATACGCAAGCTCCTGATAAATTATCAACGATAACAAGGTTTTTCCTGTACCAGGCTTGCCACTTAATGTTAAACAAGCCCCTTCAGCTAATCGCGCTACGATTGTTTCTACAAATCGAACAGCAATATTTTTTATGCGTTGTTGTTCTTCATTTTCGACAAGAAAATTATCGAATGATTTATTCCGAAATCTCAACGGCACTTGTTTAATCAATACATCGATTTGTTCTTGACGACGCTTATTCGCTTCTTGTAAGCGCACTTCTTCATGCATTGCTTCAAAATCTTTTAATTGAGCATCACGAAGTTTTGATATTTCTTGAATTCTAACTATCCTTGCTTCCATTCTCGTGTCCTTAATTAAATTAAATCGCCAGCCCATTTTTCAGCGTTTTTATAATCGCTACAGTAATTAATTTTTTCCTCAGGCACTGAATCACTTTCCTTTTTCACTTTTGCTAACAGTGAATCCACAACCTTTACCAAGTAATTAACACCGAACCCATTACCGTTCGTACATTTCACTGCGATGTCGTAACCACAAAGAAATTGGGTAAGCGTTGCACCAGCGGCCTGTAACTGCTGAATTGCTTTAGTTGCATCGGGATAGAACTTTGCCCGTGGCATTCCTTTTTCAACCAGGGCTTCGATAATGGTTTCAATCAAAATAGAATCGCCTTCACCATTATTAAAATCATCAGGCGCGTTGATTGATTGTTTTTTGTTTGTAGTATTGTTTGTAGTATCTGTTATTGGTTGGTTACTTTTACTCGATGGTCGATTATTTCCGCTCGACGGTAGTGCAGTTTTACTCTTTCGATTGTCCATTTTTGCGTTATCGAAAGAATCAACATTTTGCACACGAACTTCGCTATCATTGCCATCAATCAGATAGTTCTCAGCAATCCAGCGGTTGCAAACGTTTGGATAAAACTGAAAGTATTTTGTTTTGTCAAAATGATACCGTGGATTTGGATTTTTATGGACCGTGATAACACCTAGATTTACTAGGAAATCCAAACCTTCAGATACGGATTTTTTACCATATAGTCCCATGCAACCTTCAATTAATTGCTCAGTACTAAAAAATAGATAAGCATTCTCATTATGTGGGCGACCATCATTATGCATTTCAGCAATATCATTAGATCTACGGTAAAATTGGTCATTCCGGATTTTCCAGTCATGCCACGCTATAAAGTATGACAACAATAAAGCTGCACAGTGGTTGTTCTGACAAAACATCACCTGCCATGCGAATAATTGTATGTAGGGGTTACTTTCTGGGTGTCTTATACAACTGGTTTTCATGACCTATGTCTTTCCTTTATTCTCTTCAAAATCCTGTGACGCAACAGGTATTAGCAATACCTTGCAACTTCTTTAATTACGATATGGGTATTCTTGATCTCCTTATGGTATATTGTCAATACCTATCCCACTTTAATTTTACAAAATGTTCTTTTTAAATATATGATATGGAATACCTAATTTCGGAAACAACTTATGCTTGAAAATTATGCAGAGAGAGTCAGATTCGTGCGATCACTTACAAAGCTTTCAAGAGAAGCCTTTGAAGAACGATATGGCATAAATAAAAACACATTGAAGTCTTGGGAATTAGGGGTTAACACGCTAACTGAAAAATCTGCCAAAACCGTAGCCGAAGCAATACAAAACGAAGGCTACTCCTGTAGTGCTGAATGGCTAATCTTCGGATTAGGATCTGAGCCACGACCCCTTAGTCAAACTGAAGACGAGGAATTGCTTGCAGAAGTAGACCAGCAATCCAAAGTGATTTATGAGGCAGATTATTTTAAGAGAAATAATACTAATTCAGTGGTTTACATGATAACCGATGGAAGCATGTATCCTAATTACAAAATTGGCGACTATGTTGGTGGAATTAAAGAAGAGCCTATTATAAAAATAAATTATTTTGTTGGCTACTCATGCATCATCACACTTTTAGACGAAATAGTTCTGGTAAGAAATTGTCTGCTCGGTAAAAATGATTGCATTATATTGTGTCCTCTGAATACACAATATCAAGCAGATATAGTAAAAATTGATGACATTACTTCGATTGCTAGTATAGTTTGGCACAGATCAACATATACAAGGCATACGAATGAATCTTGAATATATGGCCACTATCAAACCAAGGATATCTGACATTAACTATGGAGGGCATCTTGGTCACACTGAATTAATTAATTTACTCCACGAAATTCGTGTACGATTTCTAGATCAACATTCAATGCATGAAGCTAATATTTGTGGTCACGGATTGGTGATACATAATATTAATGTGAAGTATCATCAGGAAGCATATTGGGGCAATGAATTAGAAGTTAAAATGGAAACAAAAGTTGATGGAGCAAAAATTATTTTTGACTATACCGTCTTCAATTCAACTTTAAAAAATAAAACCGCAACAGCAGAAGCGGTTATGGTACTCGTAGATAAAGTAACTAAAAGACCGGTCAAGCCGGATATATTTATCAGGAAGCTCACTAATGGAAATGATAAGGGAAAGTGCGAACAAGATTATCACCAATAATTCAAGCATAAAGTTGATCGATAGTGGGGATCATGCTGCGCTAGTAAGCTATTATAATAAGCTTGAATATGATTACGGATGTACATATGTATTTTATATATATGAAGACATAATCCGTGATAAGAAAATCATTTATACTTCTAATTGGGAATGGCAAGACCGTCTCATTGGCGAAAAGCTTATTAACGAATGCCCCATCATTAAAGCA
>CAZADN010000214.1:0-3634 GCA_964483895.1 uncultured Legionellaceae bacterium | reverse complement strand
CTGTGACAGAATAAAAATCTTTAAGCTGCCCCTTCAATTTATGTAAGTGTAATCCAGGTAAATCCATATCTTCAGGGCAAGCACTTGCATCAAGCAACCATCCAATGCCCCTCAACTGACTCTAAATTTCAACTCGCTGATAAATATTAAACACCACTTCTTCGCTTAACTGTATACGCTCTGAAGAAATAAGCGTAAAATTTTTATCAATTTCCGGAAAAAAACTATCTCCTTGAACATCTTTATTTACGATAGTTAAATACACATAATCAGCAATATCTATAGTTTGCTTATATATATTAGCACCACCAATTATAAAAACTTTTTCATCATTTTTAGATTCTTCAAGAGCTTCATCAATATTGTGCGCGTGAAATAACTCGGGAGAATTTAGAGTATTATCAAGCCAGTTTTTTTGTGATGATATTACAATATTTTTCCTGCCTACCAAAGGTTTGCCTATAGATTCATAAGTTTTTCTGCCCATAATTACAGTATGACCTAACGTATGTTCTTTAAATAGCTTTTGCTCACCTTTAATGTTCCAAGGTATAGTATTTTGGTACCCTATAACACGATTTTTAGCCATAGCGGCAATCAAGATTATTTGCATTTAATCATCAGTTTTTAATAATGAAAAAATTTGCTCCGCAATAAAAATATTTTTACTCGGGTCGCCATTATCTTCAACATGCCATTTAGCAGCAAGGATGTTTCTTATAAAAAACCAAGCTAGAAGTCTTTGCGGGATAAATCCAAATTGCGTAGCTAAACTATGATTTCTAGACATAATTCTTTTAGCCAAATTAACTTGATTAGATAATTCCTCATCAGAAAGTAAATCAAAGGCTGCTACTTCAAATTCCTTTTCAGCAATAATACCTTTTGGATCAATTGCTACCCATCCATCATGATTTTGCAAAATATTACCCAAATGTAAATCACCATGACAAAGGTATTCGTTTTTAGATGTTTTTAGTAGGTATTCCGCTAATGAGGATGCTTTGGTAGAAATTTTTTCATCAATTAAATCAAGCGTGAGATTCATTAAAAAATCTTTTACATGAGTGGCTGAGCTTTGTAGTAAAATATCACATGGATTGGATGCAATCTTGTTAACTATTTCAGCGTAAATCGCAATTTTATTCAAGATAATTGGAGTAGGGTGGTTTTTAAGACTAATCCCAGGAATGGCTTTTTCTAGTAATAAAGCATTTACATCACTATCTTTGTCTAAGACAGAAACCATTCCATGTCCATTATAATGTTCAAGTATCATATTTTCTTGATTAATCGAGTCATATGTAATTTTCAAAACAACAGGCTTATTGTTTTGATTTGCCTCAGCAACAAATCCATAACTTAAATTAGGAAAAGCTAGGATATCAGTCAACCCCCATTTTGCACGCAATTTTTCAATAGTCTCAGGAAGGGAGTCCAACCATAAAGCCCCGGCGTCTCCCCAAGTATTTATGACATTATTAATTAAACTATCCATAAAACCAACCTAATATTTATAAATACTCGGAGTTTAACAGCAAAAGCATGCCTTCGCAATTATCTCAAAATCTAAATATTTAACATTATAACCACCGGATAATATGGAATATTCAGTAAAAATAGAGCGATGACATAATATAAAGCTACATATATATTTCCTAATCTAATATACTGAAACTCTTTGTCTTGCGGCAAAAATACAGTCAAACAATATATCATAGTTACAGCCAACCCGGATAATAAATATACGCAAATATTAATATCAAATGTATATTCATTTATAACAGTATTAGCTAACATTACAGTCAGTATAAACAATATTACGCGATAGAATTTTATAAAAATGTTATAACTAGCCGGCATAACACTATTATCATCAACATCTTGAATATATGCATTAAAGAATATTACCCCTAGAAATATAAGAGGTATCATAACATTTAAATTAATAGGAATTGATTGCTTATAAAATATTGTATTTGAAAAGATGAAGAAAAAATAAGAAATTGTTATCAAAACCACAAATGGGAATAAGTAATACATGGCTTTCATTATAATCAATCTAAGACTATAAATAATCTGAATATTCTGTTGGCAAATACTTAGACCCACAAAGAAAAACAAAGCATTAGTAATAATTCGAAAATGCTTTTCTTCAAAATATAATGCCCATAAAAAATCACTACCAATAGATTTATATGCATAAGCGCCAAGCATAAAAATAATTTGCGTAAAAGCTACAAATAAAAGCGCTAAGCCAACCAGAGGAATAGTGTTCCATACGGCTGCATACAATGCTTTATAATTAATTTTATAAGTTGAGTCTTGATGAAAAGCATAATGATAACAATGACCGATATATATAAAAATTGGATATCCTGTTAAAAAGCAAATAACATGATTTATATTTGGGGGCTCTTCGCCAAAGCTAAATGCTAGAATTGGCAGGGATAGAATTACTGCAAATATTAAACTTGAGAATAATAAGCGAATTGTATTATTGCCATTATACGCGAGCGCGAAAAGACAAGCATATAAAACAGGGAATATATAATAGATTACCCTTAAATTATCAGCATAAAATTGCCTATCTATCCAAATGCCCAAAAGTAGACCTAATGCTGCAAATATATAAAGTCCTTTAAATTTTGTCATATTATAGCTCTCCTAGCATAGAGCGGGTCTAAAATAAACTAATTAATTTTAAAAGATAACATGTTTTAATTTAACTAAGCAAACTATTTTCAATGTCTAAAAAAAATTGAAATCTCTAAAAATAACATGGTAACTTGATTGATAATTAATCATACTATTTAGTATAATATGAGCTTAATATGCTCATTAAATCGAATGTTTTTACGGCTAAGTTAATGATGAATCGCGCACCAAAATCAACAAACCAATTTAGTATATACATAAGGGATTTTTTGAGTAAGATTCGTAAACATGGCGTAGTTAATTTTTGTCATGATATTACATTTGCAAATAATGAAATATCTATGTTAATGCCAGACGAAGCTATGGTGCACTATTATTGTGATAATAACATTCCCATTTTTGGTACAAATTCTTCTGGAAGAATTTTACAAACAGGAATTTACATTAATCATATATTGGAAAATCAATACCCGGAATACCTTGTATTAATACAAGGTATGCGAAAAATATCTAAGCGCATGGGTTTAAATTACGGCAGAAATTCCTTACATTACGCTTTTAATGAAGAGCATTGTCAACACTTGTATTCTATTTTTTTTGATTTATCTGATGTGGATTTTTTACATTTTGTCGTGAATAATGGTGCAATGATACAAGACATGATAGATCTATATATTTTTCTTCCAAGGATATTATCGTAGAAGCAAAATGCCCTGTCAATTGGTGTCCTGAGTCCTCTCTTCGAACCTATTCTTTGTGGGCAAACAAAACAAATTACTTAGTTAATGAAGACTTACAACCTAGTTATAGTAAAGCCGTTAGCATTTTTTCTAGTTAACACGATTTCCTAATTATTCCAATAAATTAAGATAACAATAATTCTATAATATTTGCTATAATTTAGGCCTCTCATATTAAAAGATAAATAACTATGGCTACAGAAACTAAAGAATGCGTGCATATATTCATTTGCATA
>CAZADN010000213.1:0-3646 GCA_964483895.1 uncultured Legionellaceae bacterium | reverse complement strand
TATTTCCAATAGCCCTGTGTATGGTTTTGACATGGGCTAGTCCCCCTTCTCCGCTGTGTTAGTGCCGAAAGACTTTGTGTTGTTTACATTATATCGGAGTTTGGAAAATTTGCAAGGTTTTTTTGATAAAGTTTTGAGGCTAGACTTGTTCTTAATTAATAAGATTAGTACGTGTTTAAACCCGCTCATAATTGGTTAAATTACTAATAAACTATCCGTCATCACCATGCTAAAATTCTTCCTGTAGGCATTTCCTTCTAAGTTTCAAAATATAATTACTAACAGATAAAGTAAAAAGCAGGAGAGTGAACCATGTCAACCCGACAATGTATTGATGTAAGAGCAGACTACTATAAAAACGGTGAAGTAGTACCAATTGCATATATAGATAATGGTGGTAAAACTAACTATATTAGGAAAATAAACAATATTGAAAACCGTATTTCTGAATTTGGTAAATTTGAAAGACGTTACTTGTGTAATTCCTCTCAAAAAGATGTTTTATTGGTTTTATTTAACGAGCTATGGTATTTAGAAGAATAAGCTATTTTTTAGCAGCTACCTAACTTTGCTTCCTTGCTAGCAACTTTTTACTTGATAAGTGGAATCTTGCACACAGTTGCTGCCTAGTTTTATAAGAACAGCGATTATGTCTTAAGTAGTTGACCATAATCATTTTAAGGGTAATATAAGCAAAATTCATATTTTTTCCATTCTCAAGTTGACTCGCTAATTTTACAGCACTTTCAACGTCTGGTTTTCTCAAAATATTAAACTTCAAATCAATAATTATAAGTTTATGAGAAATAGAATCAGCGTTTACAAAGGCTTCTTGTATAGCTAGTATCAATGACTCACTTCTAAACAGAGTGGCAATTTTTCTAACCATTGATTGCGTCATTCCTGCCATTAAAAACGAGAAAGTCATCTTTGCTTTTTCAGTGATTTTAGATTGCAAATCGCCATTAGCTGTATCATTTATCATTTCGACTATATATTCAATAAAGTCTCTTTCGATCAGTTCAAATACACATAGCATCGCTTCGATAATACGCATTCCTAGTCTATGTACCTCATCAATTATTTTAACTTTTAGCTCTCCATCTATATCTCCTGGATAATTTAATAAAATTTGTCCTAAAACATCCATCGTTCTCATAGCTGCTGACAATGTTGCTATATCTTTTTCCAGTTCCACCTCTTCATCAGATATCTCATTTATTTCATTTACAGAACCATCTTGAATGCCTACTTCATCCTTTTTAACAAGCAGCTTATGTCTGTTTTCGTCAACATTATCATCAGAGTTGACCGGTTGAGAAATTAGTATTTCATTTATCAAGTCGTATGCTCTGTGAAATGTTTCATCGTGTTTATCAAAATCAAACGTATCATATTTTTCGAAAGTAAGATATGCTGTAAGTAAAATTTCTTCAATAATTTTTACATTATTGGCAAAATGGCACACGAAAATAATTATGTTTCCATATTTTTCGTTATATAAACGTTGGCTCATATATTCAATTTGTTCTTTAACATTTCTGCTCTCTAAATTATATGCAATATATCTGCCGGTGAAGTAGTAAAAAATATACGGGTATCTAAATTTAAAAGTGTTTTCGTTTACTTCAATAAATAGCTTTGCATCAACCATTTTTTCAATAATACTAACTTCATTAGCGATAACAGTCATTTTTTTATTAAATTCTTGTGTTACTGTATGAAGGTATTCTTTAGTAAATGTATTGTTTTTGTCGCAAAGCATTTTAAAAGATAGCAGTGATATAACATTCATGTCTATATGTACTTCTCCATTGTCTTTATATCTGTCGCCAATCCTAAAAAGGCTCTTGTTAATTAAAGTCTCATATAAAAACCCATACTGGCTACCTGAGAACGACGCAGGTGTAACCGCATCTATATTTTGGATAATACTAATTAAGTGGATTGGATAAGCTGGTATAATACCAACTTTAGACCCCAAAAGTTCATCAATTTTTTCGCATGTTTTAGTTATTCTATCTTCTATTTCGTGTTGCCCATTGGCATATTCATCTCTTAAACAGTACCATTTTTTCACTAGTTCTTTTCTTTTAACATTCCCAAAGTACTGTATTTTGTACAGACATACAGAAATTGACTTGTTAATTTTCGAGCAAATTAAGTGAAACTCTATTTCGTTATTTAAGAAAACAATTACATTAGAAAATAATGAAGCTAATATTGTTAAGACATTTGAACGCCTTTCATCATGGTACTGGATATTGGAAAAGTTATCAATTATAAGTATTTTGTTTCCAATTTCTTGTTGCCTAAACTTCTCTAAATCATTATGACTATATTGCTCTAAAAACTTGTTTTCTATTATTTTTTTTAGTTCTAACTCAGTATTTTTCTTTAAGTCTGATCCTTCACAAAATATACAACACTTTCCAATTATTGCATACTCATTGAATAACATTCTAGCAAGTGAAGTTCTACCACTTAACGCTTCGCCAGATATCATGGATATTTGACAGTCAAGCAGTTTTTCTTTAATATTAGAATTTATTTTTTTACTAACTTTTAGTGAAGTTGCATCTGTAAACTCTAATAATTCTAAATCAGGCCAGCAAAATATTTCTGCCAATTTAATATCATCAGCATTCAAATGATTTATTATCACCCCTGGGTCATTCATTTTTTCCAAAAATTCTTTCAAAGGTGTTAATCTAAACGTTGAAACTAAAGTGTTCCGTCTAAATATTTCAGAGTATTCTTTTAAACGTTTATACATATTATCTTTTTTATTCCATGAAAAACAAAAACTTGTTATAGATTGCATTGGTTCATCGAACTGATAAATCGAAAATGAACTATCGTTATTATTATCACTTTGTAATTCTTTTCCATGTAACTCAGTTATTGCCCAGTTTATACCTATATTTTGGAAAGAATCTTCCTTATGTTCGTGTCCCAATATCAAAACATCGGTAGTTTGACGAAGATAATCTACAATTTGAGAAGAATTATCTGGATGTAGCCAATTACATGGGTGGTGCATAACAGAAAATACACAATCATGGTCATTTGACTCTATTTCAGGTAAATCATTAACTGGAATAAATAACTTACCTGGAGTTTCATCAATAGTAGACATCCAAGCAGAATTAAAGAGTTGAAATAATAGACGTTTATTTCCACATTGAACAATTACCTTATTACATACCTTCTTAAGGTTAACCGTTGCATATAAGTTGGCAAACGAGAAGAATTCATGTTGAACTGAAACAATTTCAGAGTAAATGTTTAAGTCAATATTATAATTATTCTTTAATGTTGTCATAAGCGCATTTCTTATAGATTGAGTATTTGAAAAATCACAGTCATGATTACCTGGAACTAACAGAACTGTAGTGCTAACATCTAATTCTTCTTTAATACTTTTTGTTAGTTTATTAATAAATTCGGTGGCATTTTTATATTCGTTACTTTTGCCTGAATAAGCTATATCACCACTAATAACAATTATTATATTGTCATGTTTGCATAACACAGTTTTACAAGCCTGAAACAATTCTAATTGTTTTGTAAGCACATGATTATCATTCTCACTACTTTTAAAATGTATATCAGTTAAGTGGATAATAGAAACACTCAAAAACGA
>CAZADN010000212.1:0-3646 GCA_964483895.1 uncultured Legionellaceae bacterium | reverse complement strand
TCTGTAAATTTGCGCAATATTTGGATAAAATATTCCCGGTGTGGTTGAAATACAATGAGAGTGTATTATGATTCGTAGTATGTGTAAAAGTAAGATCCATAGAGCAAGAGTTACTGATTCAAATTTAAATTATATTGGCTCGATTACTATAGATGAAAATTTATTAGAAGCCGCGGGAATTATTGAGTATGAAGAAGTGCATGTGCTAAATATTAATAATGGCCAGCGCTTTATTACTTATGCTTTAAAAGGTGAAAGAAATTCTGGAGTTATTTGTATAAATGGTGCGGCTGCTCGGTTAGTTAGTCGAGATGACTTAGTGATAATAGTAAGTTTTGCTGGTTTTAATGAAGAAGAACTTAAAAAGTTTGAGCCAAAGCATATTTATGTAAATTTAAATAATAAAATTTTAGGTACTTGTCAGGAAGTTTTTGCGAAACAGGTAAAGGATTTCGCAACAGCGTGATTTTTGCAGATCCGAGCCGCGACCGTCAGGGAGCGGAGCTTTTATAAAGAGCTTTTATAGTGATATTTCTTAAATCTCCGCTTACTGACGTGCGCGGCTCGGTTTCGTAGTTAAGTTTTATGATTCTGTTTTTTCTGGTAAAAAGCTCACTAATAGTCCGGCGATTAATAAACCTATTGGTAATATAGTTAATGCTTTTTGATATTCACTTAGTGTATATATGTTACTTACACTTAGCGTATCTAAAATGTAACCAATTAGTGGCTGTAGCATCGGGGCGGTGATTAAAGCTAATGAATTAGTGAATCCTGTGCAAGTTGATAAAGCATTTTTTGGAGATAGTTCATTGCTAATCGCATAAGCTAAAATATATGAACAACAACAAAAACCAAGTAAAAAGATAATTACTCCATGAGTAATGAGATTTTTGCTTGGGATAAAAATTAATATGGCAAATAATACGGCTGAAATTGTGCACGATATAACTGTAAGTGGTCTGCGTTTTTTAATAATTGTTGATAAATAACCAAAAAAAGGGCACCCAATACTTGCTCCAAGTAGCAATAGAGAGTTAATGAAGGTTAAGTATTGTATATCACACTTTAGTTTCAATTGTAGAAATGGTGCTGCCCACAAGGCTCCAAAGACAGTGATAGTTGCGAAACATAGACCTATAAAAAAGCCATTCATCCATAAAAGAGGATTTGTAACTATTTGTTTTAAGCTATGAGCGTAATTTACTTGTATAGTTGGTTTTTTGTGTGTATTGGGAATTTTAAACCAGAATAGTACGCTAAGTAATATGCCTAGCATAGATGCGATTTTCATTAACCCACGCCAACCCAAGTAGTCGATAAATTGCCCCATACATATAATGCCAATAACAGTTGCAAAAAAACCTAAGGTTTCACACGCTCCTATTAAGGTTGAAAAATACTTAATAGAATAATTGTTTCGAACAATGTGAACCATTATCACAAAAGCAAAAGATGAACCAATACCGATTAAGACTCTTGCAATAAATAAGTAAACTAAAGTATGACTCGATGCAAAAAACATACAGCCAATGCCGAAAGTTATAGCGCTTAATGTTAGTAATAGGCGGGAATTATATTTATCTCCTAAAATCCCAACAGGTATTTGTAAAATTGTATAAATAACATAAAAAGAACTACTTAATATGCTAGCAGTTAGTGCGCTTAATTGCATTTCCTGCATTATCGAACCGACAATTATTATTCCTGAGGATAATTGGATGAAAAACTGCAAAATAACAAAAAAAGCACAAATAAGCCAAATAGTATAGCTTGTCTTGCTTTGTGAGGCCTCATATATAAAATCTTGTTGGGTTTTGTCTATTGCAATTTTAGTCATTAGAATTAAGTATGTTATTTTTTATAAAAGATATTAAATCACCAAGTGCAATATAAGATGAATCAGCATCTGTGCGGCCTTTATACTCAACTTGCTGTTTCTCTAATAGTTTATCGCCTATAATTATGCGATGTGGTATGCCAAATAAATCATTATCAGCGAATAATACTCCCGGACGTTCTTTTCTGTCATCTAATAAAACATCAATGCCTAGTTTTTTACATTCATTATATAATTTATCTGCTTCATCTTTTACTTGCGCTGACTTTGCGTAATTAATTGGTATGATTGATAATTGAAATGGTGCAATAGCAGTTGGCCAAATAATACCTTTTTCATCGTGAAATTGTTCGATTATAGCGCCAACTATGCGCGTTACTCCAAGACCATAACAACCCATTTGCATTGCTTGTAAGCGTCCTTCTTCGTTTAAGACTTCAGCGCGCATGGCTTTTGTGTATTTATCACCTAATTGAAAAATATGTCCTACCTCAATGCCACGACATGCTTGTAATGAGCCTTTGCCATCAGGACTTTTATCTCCAACTTTTACATTACGCAAGTCAAAAACATCGTCACATATTGCATCACGATTCCAACTTGCATTTATGTAATGTTTATCATTGATATTTGCACCACAAATAAATGCATCAAGAGCACGGGCATTATAATCAGCAATTATAGGTAAATTTAATTTCACGGGACCAATTGAACCAAAATTTACATTTAGTTCTTTTTGAACTTGCTCTTCGTCAACAAAAGTAAGTGGAGCAAATACTTTTGGATGTTTTTCGGCTTTAAGAAGGTTTAGTTCATCATCACCACGTAAAACCAAGGCAACCATTGGTTGTTCCGTACCTTTAACAATTAAAGTTTTAACTGAATCTTTGCTATCAGTTGCTAGTAAGTTAGATACATCAGCAATAGTTTTAACGTTGGGAGTGTCAATTATCTTAAGCTCTTTACAAGGTATAATATCTTTGATTTCTGGTAATTTACTTGTTGCTTGCTCAATATTAGCTGCATAAGTTCCTTCATCACTATAAAATATTAGATCTTCGCCCGTATCAGCTAATAGTTGAAACTCATGCGATGCTGAACCGCCAATTGCGCCTGTATCTGCTTCAACTGCGCGGTATTTAACTCCCATTCTATCAAATATCTTGCAATATGTTTTATACATGGTTTCATAGGTTGTTTTTAAAGACTCTTTATCAAGATGAAAAGAATAGGCATCTTTCATGATAAATTCACGTGATCGCATGACTCCGAAGCGGGGGCGAATTTCATCACGAAATTTAGTTTGAATTTGATAAAAATTAACTGGCAACTGTTTATAGGATTGGAGCTCGTTACGCATTAAATCTGTAATAACTTCCTCATGTGTAGGCCCGAAGCAATAATCACGTTTATTGCAATCTTGCATAGTTAAAAGTTGACCACCAAATGTCTCCCATCTGCCAGTTTCTTGCCATAATTCAGCAGGCTGAATTGATGTCATCAGTAATTCTATAGCACCAGAGTTATTCATTTCTTCACGAATAATAGCCTCAACTTTGCGTAAAACCTTAAGACCTAATGGTAACCAAGTATAAAGACCAGACCCAATTTTACGAATCATACCAGCTCTTAGCATGAGTTTATGCGAGGTAATTTCAGCATCACTTGGACTTTCTTTAAGTGTTGCTATAAACCATTCTGAAGATTTCATATTATTAATCCTTATTTATTCTTGAGATTTTTGCGTGCGATTAGCATCGGTCAAAGTTTTACGTAATTTATTAGCAAGTTTATCTGATTTTGGTT
>CAZADN010000211.1:0-3650 GCA_964483895.1 uncultured Legionellaceae bacterium | reverse complement strand
AGAAAAACCATTTTTTTCTGTAAATCTTGAATAATATAAGGAGTAAGATAACGAATCATACCACAATCCCTAATATAAATTTAAACGTCTGTTATGCACATAAATGCATTTTAGCCTCGGCTATTATGCAGTATAATGCATAATAGCTGGTTTATCAATTACTGTTTTTATTACCTTAAAAACCGAGAATTACAGGAATAAATGATAAATTATTAGCTTAATGTTAATTTATAGGCATTTTCATCGAACTCAGCTAATCAATTCTAAGCCAAAGTAAGAAAAAACAATGGTAAGGAACTCAAATAAAAAGAGTTCCCTAGAAGGTTTCTAAGCTATTACGCTGCATCTTCCAATTTAATATGAACTCGCTGACCAAGTGCTGCAGCAATATTTACTAAGGCATCTAATGAAAATCGAGATATGCGCCCACGTAACATATCATTCATTCGTGGCTGAGTTATACCACATTGTTTAGCCGCATCAACCTGCGTCCAGTTGTTTTTTTTAACGATAGCTACAATTTGGCGCATTAACTCTGTTTTCGCTTGCATATTTGACGCTTCTCCAGCTGTATCAGCAAGTGCATCCCAAATATTTTCATAACTTTCAATTTTACTCATGTTATTTCCCCCTCGTTGACTCAGCAAGCCGAGTTTTTGCAAGATCAATATCACGCTTAGATGTAGCCTGTGTTTTCTTTTGGAATGCATGCAACACATATACTGCATCAGCTAATCTTGCTGTATAAATTACTCGATAAGTCCCTGTATCATCCCACAGCCTGATTTCCTCAACCCCCTTCCCAATCGAAGGCATCGGTTTAAAATCATCTGCTTGTTCACCCCTCTGGATCTTATCTAGCTGATATCCAGCATCTTGTTTGGCATCCGCACCGAATTCCCTTAATCGAGTTAGTGAATCTCCTAAAAATCGTATTATCTTCATATTATTTTTATATCCGTTTTGGTATAATTATATCTGTTTCAGTATAAATTGCAAGTCTAATAACAAGTTCGATGAAAACGGTCTGGCGCTGTCACAATTACGTCATGTTTTCTTCATTAGAGTGTTCATATCACAATAGCGCGACACCACAAGTTAGTGCGCTATTAAAAAATCAAATATTAATTAATTACAGAACCATGAGTGTTGAAAAATTAACAAAATGCTTATAAAAGCAAAATTAATATTTTTACATGCCAGAGATTGATAAATAATATCTTATTAATGCACATAAAAATATCAATTTGGCTGCGCAGTTAATAGAACTTTTTATATTGATTACGCTATTTTGTATGAACCTGTTAATTTATTGTCTTCAGAAGCCATCATGTTAACATTAGATAACAGTTCTTTCGCATAAGTGATTAATTCAGTGCGCTCATTTTTATCGCGATTTAATATCTCTTCATTACTTTTAGTAAACTGTGTTCTTTCTAACATCTTACGTAATTCTAAACCTGAGCTGCACAACAATCCCCCTACAATGCCACCAGCAGCACCCATCAAGACTGCAAATAAGGCTGGGTATATTGTGACTGCTGTCATAAAATGAAAAGTTAGAAACAAAACAATTGCCATAGATAAAGGAAAAGCAATAGCAGATATGAAGTAACCAATTGCGTACAATTTGGTTTTTTGCGCCTCATCTTTGGAATCAAAACACAACTCATTATAACATGAATATTTTATATCAAATTTTTCGATATTTTGCTCTAAAAAGTCACTAGATAGTGCTTGATGATCGTGGGCTGTACGTGATTGTATTTCAGAGAGGAGTTGTGATAAAAACAATATTCTTTTTTCAGCAAAAACAATTGCTGCGCCACAGTTTGATTTAGGTTTACTATTAGGTATTTGAGAAATGTATACTTTCAAGGAGACTATGAGTTTGTCTTTCTCTGTAATTGAGTTTAACTGCAATAACTTCACAAGATTATTATATTGTTGCTCAACCGAATTTATGAGGTCAGCATATTTCTGAATGCTTTCTTCTTGCTGTATTTGAATTTGCTTTGCAATCTCTTCTTGTTCTCGTATTTTTCGACCTTTTTCAAACAACGACATACTAGACATATTTTATCCTTTCACACCAATGATGATAACTATATTGTGTCACATTGTGCATTATTTATATGAATATGTCAATATTCATCGTAAATTAACAAATTAAATGCGAATTTTGTCCCACTAATATGCTTAAAATATCTTCCATATTTACATTGCGGAGTGATTCATATCCTGTTCATTTCTATAATGTTGGCGCGCCCGGAAGGATTGATTCGTCTGTCACTTCGTTCCTTCCTCACCGCTTCGCGGCGCACTTTGCGCATCTAAATACTTCGCCGCACTTCGTGCTCTTCGCTTCGTGTTTTATCGAACCTCCGACCCTTTGGTTCGTAGCCAAATGCTTAAATTATAAATTATACTAAAATCAACACCTTGCGATGCATCAAAATCAGCAAAAACTGCGTAATACTGCCTAAAACGGTCTGAGACTGTCACAATTACGTCATGTTTTCGTCACAGTAATATTTATTGCAAATATTACACAAACATCTTATAATCTTACTAATAAGATTAATCGAGGAATAATTATGAACAAAGTAGCAACTACAAAATTGTCTTCGCGCGGACAGGTTGTTATTCCTGAGAAAATTAGGGAACAAATGCATTTACATACAGGAGATCAATTTGTCGTAATGTCAGAAAATGACGTTGTTATATTAAAAGTAATTACTAGACCAAATAAAAATGAATTTGAGCAATTAATCTCTAAGGCTCGACAAACAGCTAATAATCTTGGACTTAAAGAAACAGACATAGAATCAGCTATTGAGGAGTCTAGAAAAAAATGATTCGAATCGTTTTAGATACAAATGTATTGATGTCGGGCATTTTCTGGTCTGGACCTCCGTACCGCATTCTTCAAGCTTGGCAGCAAAAAAAGATAAAATTAGTAATATCTCCTGATATATTAGAGGAATATGAACGTGTTGGAGATATTCTGTCTAAAAAATATCCCGCTATTGATATTAAACCAATCATTGATCTAATTGTTATCGATAGTGAATTATGTGAGGCTAAAAAATTAAATTATCCCATATCTAAAGATCCTGATGATGATAAATTCATTGCTGTGTGTCTTGCAACAAATTGCAAAATCATTGTCAGTGGCGATAAAGATTTATTAGAAATAGATAGATATAATGACATAGTCATATTAAAGCCCAACGACTTTGTTAATAAATATTTATTATAGAAATAAGTATGATGCTTTAATCTCTCAAAATAGTTAAAATCAATATAGTTCTTCTGTTAATTTACCGTTTCTTCTAAAAGCTTTATCGTCATTATTTGTGTGCTCAGATATCCATCCGCTAATTAATTTAGCATCAAACCCTAAGCTTCTAGCTGCTTCTGATTGAATATATTGCTAATTTGGAGGAATCACAAGCTCTTTACAAATCTGGGCATCCATTTTATGGCTGAGCATTGGAACGCGCTGCGGCAGATCAAATTGGCAGCGCTGCTCGAGCACAAGCTGGTCATATACTTGGTGATCTAACGACTTCTATTGCTAAAAAGATTGAGAGTTATTTTGATTCGAAAAAACAAGAAAAAGATGCTAAAGTCACTACTTCTAGAAA
>CAZADN010000210.1:0-3683 GCA_964483895.1 uncultured Legionellaceae bacterium | reverse complement strand
TTCTGCGCTCCGAGCCTCCTTGCAATTTGCTCTCTGCAGCGGGTTTGGAAAGATGCCTATTAATTCTTGTCGTGCTCCTGACAAGCTTGCCAGAATTCGCCACAGGTTGTGACTTTAAGTGGATTCGTCCCACGATCATAGCAGTAAGTCTCAGGATTTTTTGTGCAAATGGTTTGAGGTCCTAACTGGTTGAGCTGACAAATTCCCCCTGATCGTGAGCAATCACCGGCAGGCTCTGCGCAAACGGATTGGGCTCCTAGCCCTCCGGTCAACCCTATAATCATTAAAATCAGCCATGCGTTTTTCAATTTAGCTTAAGCCAGCTGATTTTGGTGGAATGCTAGGCACTCTAGGGCAAACTTCCTCAAATTCAATAATTTTTTTCTTTGTTAAACCACAATTATTTAACCCAGATTGAGCAAACATCCTTGCTCCTAATTTTAAAACCGCGCGCTCTAATTCAACAACCCGCTCTTTTAGGAGTGTATTTTCGTCAAGAAGTTGCGCATTGACATACTTGGATTGTTCAAAATGAGAATGCTCTAATTTAGCAACCTGCTCTTTTAAGCGTACATTTTCGTCAAGAAGTTGCTCGTCAGAAATATTGAAATACCCGGATTGTTCAAAATAAGCAAGCTTTCTTTTAAGATTCTGATTTTCTTCAGTAAGTTCATTCATAAGAGCACGTTTTTTCGCCCGACACACCCTAGCGGAGATCCTATTACGAAGACGACGATCTTCATATGCTTCCGGAGAGAGATTCACTCTCGCATTTTTGGGAGGGTGAGGGGCAAAAAATCGGTTGTTTTGTTGTGTTTGATTTAATGTGTCCGTATGCTCTGTAATTTCAGAAGAAGAGCTATTCGACGGGTTATCACCAGGTTCTGATGATGAAACTGGTTCGTCCGTATCTTCACACAATAGATTATAAACATTATTCACATCCTCTTCGGTGTGATTAGGTATTAAATGGTATTTCATAAGATTAACATTTTTTAAGCGATTGAAAATAAAGCATATCAATAAAAAATTAACAATTTATTAAGAACTTGTCTTCACAATTAAGCCAACCAACGAATCAAAGGTATTGAGTTGGCAATTATAACGTTATTTTCCGCTGATTGAAGGGCCTGTCATTTATGAAATTTTTTCGTGTCAAGTATGCATTGTATGATATTGATTTGTATTTTGTCCTATTGCTTCATCATTTTCTTCTTCCATGCTTTGATTTGTGAATTCAAAATGAGTTAACATGAAATTTAACATTTCTATTCTGTATATTTCTTCTTCGTCCTCTTCATTATTATCAGAAAATTTTAAATATAAGCTTGTTGTTAATAAAATTAACATATTAAAACAGTCAGATATAGTTAAAGTATACTCATTAGTATATTCGCACTCTATAGCCCTAAAAAAGAGATTGCCAGTAGCTACTGCTTGTGCCCCAGCGGCAAGACTACGTCTATATTTTTGTCCATTAGGTGAATTTTCTAAAATTATAACTTTCATGATTTTTACTATAATAAATTAACTAATATACGGTAATCAGGATGTTATTTCAATTGATATGTTGATAGCGCGCCAGGTTTAACTATAGATTTTTAATCTTTGATTGAATTTTATCAAAAAACTCAAGTGGATTATGTAGGCCATTTGAGTTTTTAAGGATCCATTCTTTATTATTGAAAGAATCAATAATAACATTCGAATATCGACCTACAGGTTGATATTTTAACCATTCATTAACTAAAAAACTTTGAGCTGTTGGGCAAAGAGCATAAAGACCAGAATCTAGCATCGATGATCTGCTGAAAAAATCTATTGCTTGTAATATACCAGATAACACTAATGAGCGAGTTAACTGAATATCATTTGCTGGTACAGATTCGCCTGAATCATCGAAATTTACTGGAAATCCACCTCTTATTACTGTGATAATTGCATTATGTTCGGTTTTATACTCGAGATTATCAAATCTACTGGTCTCAAGATTAACATTGTCTTTTGCAATAACTTTTAGAAGAGATAAAAACTCTTTATCTTCTGAAGAACAACTTATTAATGTTTTATTTTTTGCTGATAATCTAAAAAGTTCAAGCATTGAAAAAGTTATGTCTTGTCCGCTGCAACCAAAAATATAATCTGAATTTGCAAAAAGGGTCGATAAATCTTCAGTTACTATACATTTTTTATCACTAGTATTCCTTGATGAGTCGAGATTATTATCATTTATAATTACTGTAAAGCCCATTGAGAGTAGTTTTGTTGTAATGGCTTTTCCAATTGCGCCATATCCAACTACCCCGCAGGTAATACCTTCACTACTAAGAGGTATCATCTTGATAAGTTTAGAAACAACAGCGTCAGCAATTAATGGTGATTCTAAAAAACGTTTGGCAGCAGAATTAGCAACACCGATTAATGGAAATGGTGGAAGTCCATTTTTTTCGTGACTTATTAATCCCGCGGTGGTTTTTTCAAGACCAATGACTTTATATTTATCTTGGAGTTGCTTTGGCATAAAAGTTACTGCGTACCCACCATGATCAAGAATTAAAATATTTTTAATATTTGCCTTAGTTTGTTTTAAAAAAGAGTCCCAAAGTAGTTTGATATCTCTAATAAACCCAGAGGTATAATTAGCTATCTCTATGTCTTTTGAGCAAGGCTGGTAATAAACCCCCATGGAAATGATTTTATTTACAACAAAGGAACACTCAGAATAATCTTTCCCTAATACGTATATATTTTCTGGTCTTGCACCTAGTTGAATAATAGCATCAATGATATTAATTGAAGTTTGTAGTGGATGATGGATATAAATAATTGCTGTTTTTTCTAAAGGGGGCCTATCAAATAATTTAAGTGAGTTTATAAGTAGTTTTTCAAAAACAGGTAAGCATGTTAATACATGAGGTTCATTTGGTTTTTTTTTCCATAATTTATTTGATTTATTGGCAGGCATTATCAAAACTTAGATTTTGTATGGAGGTGGTAATTTTACCATTTTTCATTCTTAATGTATATTATTTATCTATATTTAATATCATATTTAAATTGCTGAATATTTAATTATGGTCTTTACTTACATGAAGCGATTATAACTTTTTGAATTATTCTATCTGGTTTTATTATGAAAAAAACACTAGGCGGCTTACGTACTAAAGGTTTGAATGTAACCGATCGAGATATGCAAAAACAAATAAAGGAAATGGAAAAAGAAATATTTAAACTCAAAGAAATTATAGATAATTTGCCTGGTGATGTGTATTGGAAGGATAAAAATGGTGTTTGGTCTGGAGTGAATCTAACTGGGGCAAAAACTCTTCAAAAGATGGGCCTTATTGTTGACAGGAAAGATGTAATTGGAAAAACAGATTACGAATTGTTTGATAAAGAAACCGCGGAGCTATTTAGAAAACATGATGTTGATGTGATGAGACAAAAATTGGAACTAACAACGGAGGAAAGTAATCGGTTACCTTCTGGTGAAATAATAATTCAGCTTTCAACAAAGCGTCCATTATATGACGAGAAAGGCAATATAATTGGATTGGTTGGGAATACGGTGGATATTACCCATTTGAAAAAAATAGAATCAGCATTAAAGATTGCCAAAGAAGCAGCAGAAGCTGCAAACCACGCTAAAACTGAATTCATAGCTAACATGAGTCATGATATTC